>JANOJI010000357.1:0-5644 GCA_031408175.1 Ilumatobacteraceae bacterium | reverse complement strand
TACACGATCCGACCGAGGTCATCGAGCAGATCGTCGGCCTTGCGCTTCTCCTTGACGTCCTCGATCTTGTCCTTGGCCTGCCCGGCCAGGTGGCCCGCCTTCTCCTTGGCTTTGTCCAGCAATCCCATGGTCTCTCCTTTGGTTTGCGCCGCGGTGCAATAACCTGTTCTACCACCGCCACGATCGGGCGTGGAACGGACGAGCGGTACGGTTGCCGGGTGACTCCGGAGGACTTCAAGAAACACGGCCATCAATTGATCGACTGGATCGCGGACTACATCGAGAATGTCGAGCAGCATCGGGTCACATCGCTGGTCGAGCCTGGCGACGTCCGGAGCCAGCTGGCCGAACACCCGCCCGTTACGCCCGATGGATTCGATGCGGTGATGGCCGACACCGATCGGGTCGTGGTCCCAGGACTGACCCACTGGCAGCATCCCAACTTCTTCGCCTACTTCCCCGCCAACTCCTCGTATCCCGCAATCCTCGGCGATCTCCTGACGGCCGGCCTCGGCGTGCAGGGGATGAGCTGGGTCACCGGCCCGGCATGCACCGAGATCGAGACGTTGATGGTCGACTGGATGCACGAGTTGCTCGGGCTTCCCGAGCGGTTCAGGTCGACCAGCGCGGGTGGCGGAGGTGTGATTCACGGCTCGGCAAGCGAGGCCACACTGGCATCGATTCTCGCCGCCCGATGGCGCATCACCGACGGTGCCGTCAACCGCAACGGCGACACCGTTCGGCTGGTCGCATACGCAACATCACAGGCTCACTCCAGCATCGAGAAGGGCCTGCGCATCGCCGGTATCGGCACGGATCGCCTGCGTGTGGTGCCCCACGACGAATCCTTCGCGATGCAGCCGCAGGCTCTAGCAGCGATGATCACCGCCGATCGTGCCGCCGGGCTCATCCCGTTCTGGGTCTGCTCGGCACATGGCACGACCAGTTCAATGGCCTTCGATCCAACAGTCGAGATCGCCGAGATCGCTCATCGCGAGGGCCTGTGGTTGCACGTCGACGGGGCGATGAGCGGTATCGCCGCGCTTGCGCCGGAGCATCGCTGGGTCAACGCCGGCCTTGAGCATGCCGACAGCTACTGCACCAATCCGCACAAGTGGATGGGGATCAACTTCGACTGCGATCTGTTCTGGACCGCCGATCGTGTGGCGCTGCTGGGGGCACTGAGCATCCTGCCCGAGTATCTGCGGTCGCAGGCAGCCGAGAGTGGCGCAGTGATCGACTATCGCGATTGGCAGATTCCCTTGGGACGCCGCTTCCGTTCGCTGAAGCTGTGGTTCCACCTGCGCATCGACGGTGTCCAACCGGTGCAGGAGATGATCCGCGAACATGTTCGCCTGACACAGCTCGTGGCCGAATGGGTCGGGGCTGACCCGCGGTTCGAGATCGTTTCGCCGCACCCGTTGAACCTGCTGTGCCTCGCGGTCCGCGACGGTGATGCCGCCACTGATCGACTGATCGAGCAGGCCAACGCCACGGGCACGGTCTTGTTCACGCGAACGGTGCTCGACGGTCGCACGGTGCTGCGTTTCTCGATCGGCGCACAGGCCACACAGGAACGCCACGTTCGCTCGGCGTGGAATCTCTTGCGACAACTGGTGTAAGTCATCCGGAAATGTTCCCCAACGGGTTGCACGCCTCGACGACCCGTGATTGACTCCGCCGAGTCCCGCCTTTTGGCATGACAACCGAGGAGCACCATGAGACACGTTCTCCGAGTGTTCGTCGCGGTCACGACTGTGTTGACCGTCGCATCGCCGGCTTCCGCCGGCCCTGTCCATTCCGCAACGAACGACCGGGCCTTCGTCGAGCAGATGCTCTACGCCACGCCGATCACCGGGTTCGTTGCCTCCGTCGGCAGCGACACGTGGTTCGACTGGAGCACCGACTTCTGTTCGGCACCATTGGTCGGTAATACCGGCCGCTCGTTCAACTTCACGGAACCATGCCGCCGCCACGACTTCGGGTACCGCAACCTGCGACTACTCGAACGGCGCTACGGCATGGACTACTGGAACGGCACGGAACGCCGACGGGTCGACCAGCAGTTCCTCGCCGACATGAAACACCACTGCTGGTCGCGGCCGTGGTACGACGAACCGACGTGCCTGACCTGGGCTGCGACGTTCTACTCTGCCGTGCGGCTGGCGGGCGGCAACTAGCCATCCCGGTTCGTTCACAGTGCGCGTGGCTCTGGGCCGTCGACGCCAAGAGCCACGCGCAGCAACTGGTGCAACATGCGCGCGGTTGCGCCCCAGATGGTCTCGTCGTCGAGTTCGAAGAAGAAGATCGGTCGGCGTTCCCCGCCGAAGTCCCAGATCTCCTCACGAAACGTGTCGGCACGAGCGAGTTCCGCCAGCGGTACCCACATGATTCGCTCGACCTCATGCGCGGCCGGCCGCAACGTCGGCTTGTGATCGACAGTGGCAACCACAGGCACGATGAAGCTGCGCGTGACCATCGTCGATATGGGGTCGAGACGACCACGGAGTTGGACCACGGACGGATCGAGCGCCACCTCCTCGTGGGCCTCGCGCAGTGCCGCTGCTTCGAATGTCTCACCGGCGTCGACCCGCCCCCCGGGAAAGCTGATCTCGCCGCGATGGCTCCTGAGCGCCTCCGAACGACGAGTCAGCAACACCTCGGCCCCGTCGGATCCATCGGTTATTGCGACCAGCACGGCCGATGCCCGCAGGGTGTCGATCGGAACAATCGGATCGATCGGCACCGCAGTGTTCCCACGCCGGACAACCGCTGTCACCACATCGTCGGCCGACAACGACCGCACTCGATCTGCCCAGGGCGCTTCGCTGCCATAGCTCCAGCGCTGTGGCCGGGGAATCCGCTGGCTGCCACCGCTGCGCCATTGCGGACTAGGCAGTGGGGCTCCAGCCGCTCTCGACCAGTTGGGCCAGCACGATCGCCATGCCGGCGGTCTTCAGATTGGCCAGCACCTTGCCCGGCGGCTGCTCGCCCCGTTCCCACTCTTCCCACGCTGTCTGCAACTTGTGGAGATCGGGTGGTGGGGGCACGAACGACATGCGGGTCAGGCTACCGATCATCCCCGCGGGGGCGACGTACGGCGTTGACTCCGTTGCCCACCAGTCGCCCGGCAATGCGGCCGATCTCGGTGCTGCGCCCACCTTCCGCCGACACGGATGGCGATTTGACACGCTCGGCGAAGTTGGACTGCCACCAGACGAAGCCGTGTACCAGGGCGATGCCGACCACAAGGAACCTGGTGCCCGACTCGAGATCGATCCATGGCTGGAAGCCGGCGACGACCTCGAGTGCGATCACGGCAACGTCGACGACCCGATGCACGCGACGACTGATCACTCGAAACGCACCAATCGGGCCGATGGTGATGGCCGCATGGAGCATGATCACTGCGCCGACCACACCTGGCACCAGCGGCGTTGGACTTTGCAGCCCGGCCGCAATCATGGCGCCGCCGAGGATGTACTCCACCAACTGATGCATCCAGAACGGACGCTTGGTCGTGCCAGCCATCGTCCGGAGCCTACCGTCGCAAGCACTTCGAGACCGGGAAAAATGCAACGACCTCGGTCGGCGATTTCTCGCAGCACCGAGGCCGTTTGCTTTGGGGGTGTCAGCTGTAACGCTTCAGAGCGTCACATCATTCCCATTCCGGGCATTCCTCCGCCCATACCGCCGCCGCCGGCAGGCATGGCCTGCTTCTTCTCGGGCTTGTCGGCCACGAGACATTCGGTCGTCAGCACCAGAGCGGCGATCGACGCAGCATTCTGCAACGCAGCGCGGGTGACCTTGGCGGGATCGATGATGCCGGCCTTGACGAGGTCGACCATCTCACCGGTCGCGGCGTTCATGCCCATCGAGCCCTGTGCGGATTCGACCTGCGGAACGACGACAGCGCCTTCCATGCCGGCGTTGTCGGCAATGAGCCGGCACGGGGCGGTCAGCGATTCCCACACGGTCTTTGCACCGGTGGCCTCGTCGCCGGTCAGGCTTTCGACGACAGCGAGGACTGCTTTGCGGGCCCGAACCAGGGCGACGCCGCCGCCGGCGACAACGCCTTCCTCGATGGCTGCACGAGTTGCCGACACTGCATCTTCGATGCGGTGCTTCTTCTCCTTCAGCTCCACCTCGGTGGCTGCGCCGACCTTGATAACGGCAACGCCGCCGGCGAGCTTGGCGAGACGCTCTTGCAGCTTCTCGCGATCCCAGTCGCTGTCGGTGTTCTCGATCTCGGCCTTGATCTGGTTGATGCGACCGGCGACATCGTCGGAGGCGCCATCGCCATCGACGATGGTGGTGTTGTCCTTGGTGACGATCACGCGCTTGGCCCGCCCGAGCAGATCGAGGGTGAGGTTCTCGAGCTTGAGCCCGACCTCTTCGCTGATGACCTGACCGCCCGTGAGAACGGCCATGTCCTGCAGCATCGCCTTGCGACGATCGCCGAAGCCAGGCGCCTTGACGGCAGTCGAGTTGAACGTGCCGCGGATCTTGTTGACGACCAGCGTGGCCAGGGCCTCGCCCTCGATGTCCTCGGCGATGATCAGCAGCGGACGACCGGTCTTCATCACGGCCTCGAGCACCGGCAACATGGCCTGCACTGTCGAGATCTTGCCCGAGTTCAACAGGACGTACGCGTCTTCGAGCACGGCCTCTTGACGCTCGGCGTCGGTGACGAAGTAGGGCGACATGTAACCCTTGTCGAACTGCATGCCCTCGGTGAACTCGAGTTCGGTGCCGAACGTGTTCGACTCCTCGACCGTGACGACGCCGTCTTTGCCGACCTTGTCGATGGCGTTGGCGATGACTTCGCCAACCGACGCATCAGCGGCCGAGATGGTGGCGACTGCGGCGATCTGCTCTTTGTCCTCGACCTCTTGGGCCTGTGACTTGATCGACTCGACCGCGGCAGCGACAGCCTTCTCGATGCCCTTCTTCAGACCCATCGGGTTGGCCCCGGCGGCGACGTTGCGCATGCCGTGGTTGACCATGGCCTGGGCGAGCACTGTGGCGGTGGTGGTGCCATCGCCGGCGACGTCGTTGGTCTTGGTGGCGACTTCCTTCACCAGCTGGGCGCCCATGTTCTCGTACGGATCGTCGAGCTCGATTTCCTTGGCGATGGAGACGCCGTCGTTGGTGATGGTCGGTGCGCCGAACTTCTTGTCGAGCACGACGTTGCGACCCTTCGGCCCGAGGGTGACCTTGACCGTGTCGGCCAACTTGTTGACCCCGGTCTCGAGGGCGCGACGCGCCTCGTCGTCAAACTTCAGTTGCTTTGCCATGTTGGTTCGTCAGCTCACTTGCCGACGATCGCCAGCACGTCGCGGCTGGTGAGGATCAACAGGTCGTCGCCTTCGATGGTGACTTCGGTGCCGCCGTACTTCGAGTACAGGACGGTGTCGCCGACCTTGATGTCGAGCGCAGCATGTGCGCCCTTGTCGTCGCTCCAGCGGCCGGGGCCGACGGCGAGCACTTCGCCCTGCTGCGGCTTCTCCTTGGCGGTATCGGGGATGACCAGGCCGGACGCGGTGGTCTGCTCGGCCTCGTTGGGCTTGACGACAATTCGGTCATCGAGGGGCTTGAGATTCATGGGTGCGGGCCTCCGTTGGCATGGGCACTCGGATACGGG
>JANOJI010000351.1:0-4556 GCA_031408175.1 Ilumatobacteraceae bacterium | reverse complement strand
CGCGATCACGTTGACCGCCCGCGGCGAGGATCTGCGAGCACGAATCGACGATGTGTTGCATCAACACAAGTTGCCGCTGACCGTTACCGGATTCGGCTCGATGAATGCAGTGCACGCCCTCGAGCGTCGACCGATGAATGGCGCCGATCTACTGGAACGAGACTCTGCGCTGCAGGAGGCGCTGTTCCTCGCACTTCTACAACGCGGCGTGTACACGGCGCCGCGCGGCAGCCTCAATCTCGGCTTGGCCGTCACCGAGTCGGATCTTGATCACTACCTCGACGCGCTCGATCAGTCACTCGGCGAACTGTCCGAGGTGTTGTAGAGCAAGTCGATCGACCGGCGACCTTCGTCGAAGCCGCGTTGTTCGAATCGAGTGATCGGTCGCCACGATGGCCGCTCGATCACTCCCCCGCTGAGTACCGAGGTGGCATCACAGACGGTGTGCATCTGCTCGGCATAGTCGTCATCGTCGGTTGCCAGGTGCAACGTGCCACCGACGCGAAGGAGCGGCACCAATCGGTCGACTATTTCGGGGCGGATGAGGCGGCGGCCGCGCTGGCGGCGCTTCGGCCATGGATCGGGGAAGAAGACGCGAATGGCGGCCAGCGACCGTCGGGGAATGCGGGCAACAAACTCGACGGCGTCGCCTTCGACCACACGAACGTTGGTGAGCCCGCGGTCTGCGATTGCCTCGAAAACCGCTGCGACCCCAGGCGTATGCACGTCGACTCCGATCACCTGCTCGTTCGGACGCGTGTCGGCGAGTTCGATCAAGGCCTCACCGCCGCCGAAACCGACGTCGAGAACGGGCTCGCCGAGGTGCCCGAACACCTCATGAAATGACAATTCGGGGCCGTCAACGGCAATTCCCCACGTGACCGCCGACCGCTCGTACGCCAGGATTCGCGCGGGCGACAAGCTGCGGCGGCGAGGCTTGAACGACCGCTGCGGGGGATGCGTCACGTCTAGGGGTATCGACACGGGACGATGATGATACCCGCCGCAAACGTGCAAGGCTGAAGGTCATGGCGTGGTTGGTCACCGAAGGACGAGTGCTGGCCTCCTGCGAATCGGCGACACGGCGGCGGGCCAAAAGTCGCGGGCTCCTGGGGCGCGATGGCATCGAGGGGGCCATGGTGTTGACCGGCTGCCGTTGGGTGCACACCATCGGCATGCGGTTCGCACTCGACGTTGCCTACGTCGACGAGAATGGCATCGTCGTCAAGACGGTGCACATGCACCGTCGTCGCATCGGTGCACCGGTGTGGCGGGCGAGCATGGTGATCGAGGCGCAGGAGGGAGCATTCGGGCGCTGGGGCCTGCGGGTCGGCGATGTCGTGGAGGTGCGCGAGTGACCGGAACGCTCGTGCTCGTGGCCACACCGATCGGCAACTTGGGTGATCTATCACCTCGCGCGATCGAGACCTTGCAAGGCTCGTCGCTGATCCTGTGCGAGGACACACGCCACTCCGGGAAGCTGCTGTCGCACGCTGGGATCAGCGGCGTACGGCTGGCCGTGTGCAACGAGCACACCGAGGCCGAACGAAGTCGCGACGTGCTCATGTTGCTCGACGCCGGTGAGACCGTCACACTGGTGACCGATGCCGGTACTCCGGGAATCTCCGACCCAGGATCGCGCCTCGTGCGCGGCGTGCTCGACGGTGGCCACACGGTGTCTGCGGTGCCCGGCCCTGCAGCGTTCGTAATGGCGCTGGTCATCAGCGGATTCGACACGACCCGCTTCGTCTTCGAGGGATTCTTGCCGCGATCTGGACGAGAGCGCGCCGGCCGACTCGCTTCAATTGCCGCGGAGCCACGTACGTCGGTGATCTATGAGGCACCTCACCGGGTCGAGCGGACTGCCAACGACCTGACCACAGTGTGCGGAGGAAAGCGCCTGGTGGCTGTGGCGCGCGAGCTGACCAAGATCTACGAATCCGTATGGCGCGGCACGCTCGACGATGCGGTGACACACCTCCATACCACGCCACCGCGCGGCGAGTATGTGATCGTGCTGCAGGGCGCGCCGCCGCGCGGCGAGGTCAGCGACGACGAGATCCGAACGGCACTGCACGCGGCCCTGGCTGGTCACAGCCGAAAGGATGCGGTTGCCACCGTGGTTGGCCAACTCGAGGTGCCCAAGCGGCGCGTCTACGACCTTGCCTTGGCGGTGCGTCACGATGTCTGACGTCCCGAACTCGGAAACCGCACCGACGGCGGTCTCCGGTGTCACCCAGTCCGGCGTCACCCAATACGTGTCGACCGGGCCGAGCGCAGCCTTTTTCGATCTCGACCGCACCCTCATCAGCGGCTCGAGCGCGTTTGTCCTGGGCGTCGCTGCGTGGCGCGCCGGACTGGTGCCACCGGGCCAGTTCGGCAAGGACGCCATGGGTGCTGTCGCATTCCGATTCACCGGCGCCAGCGACGACACATCCACGGGCGTTCGAGATCGTATTCTCGGCGCGGTCAAGGGCATTCGCGTCGATGACCTCGTCGCCCTCAATGCCGAGATCGTGCCCAAACTGCTCGCCAAGGTACGGCCCGAGGCCCAGGCGCTGGTCGATCGACACCGCCACGCCGGTCGGGCGACATACATCGTCTCGGCGTCGCCTGTCGAGCTCGTCGAACCACTGGCCAAGGCACTGGGCATGACCGCAGGAATCGGCACGGTCAGCCAAATCGCCGACGGCGTGTACACCGGCGAACTGGCTGGGCCGTTCTGCTACGGGCCCGGCAAGGTCGAGGCGATCACCGATCTGGCCAAGTGGGAGAACCTCGATCTCGACCAGTGCTACGCCTACAGCGATTCGGCCAGCGATCTGCCGATGCTCGAGGCCGTCGGCCACCCCGTCGCCGTCAACCCCGACGCCAAGCTCGATCGCATAGCGCGTCACAACGGCTGGCCCATCGTGGTGTTCAGCAAGCGCACGAAAGCCGTCGTTCGTCGTACAACACAGGCCCTCGGCACTGTCGGAGTCGCGGCAGCGGGATTCGCAGCCGGCACCCGCTATGCCAGCCGGTATGCGCGCGGCCGGGTCTTCGGCATCAGGCGCTGACGCGCGGAACTCGCTTGCCTCGACTGCCGCCAGTCGGCGTATCCTTGACGACGTGAGAACACCGACTCGAACCCGACGAATGCGCACCGGCTTCTAACCCAGCCGCTGTTCGCCATTCTTCGAAAGGATCCAGTCGTGAGCAACTACTTCCTCACCACCCCTATCTACTACGTCACCGCCAAGCCGCACCTCGGCCACGCGTACACCACCATCGTCGGCGACGCCATTGCCCGTTGGCACCGGCTGCTCGGCGACAACGTCCACTTCCTGACCGGCACCGACGAGCACGGCCAGAAAGTGCAACAGGCGGCCGAGGCCGCCGGCTTGTCACCGCAGGAGTTCACGGACTCGATCGCCCCGCTGTATCAGCAAGCGTGGCAGCAATTGAACATCTCCAACGACGACTTCATCCGCACCACCGAGCAGCGCCACAAGATCGGCGTCGCCGAGCTGTTGCAGCGTTGTTACGACGCCGGCGACATCGAGCTCGACCTCTACAAGGGCAAGTACTGCATCGCCTGCGAGGAGTACTACACCGACGACGAGCTCGATCCCGGCGACCTGTGCCGCATCCACAAGCGGCCGGTCGAGAGCGTCCAGGAGGAGAACTACTTCTTCCGGTTGAGTCGGTTCCAGGACCGGCTTCTCGACTGGTACGCGGCGCATCCCGGGGCGATCGTGCCCGAGTTCCGCGGCAACGAGGCACTCGGTCTCATTCGTGGTGGCCTACGTGACTTCTCGGTCAGTCGCACCAGCCTCAAGTGGGGCATCCCGCTGCCATGGGACGACAAGCACGTCGCCTACGTGTGGTTCGACGCTCTGGCCAACTACCTCACGGCGGTCGGCTATGGAACCGACGCCGAGCGGTTCCACGAGTGGTGGCCGGCGCACCATCTGATCGGCAAAGACATCATCCGCCATCACTGCGTGTACTGGCCGGCAATGCTGATCAGTGCCGGCATCGAACCACCGACAGGGTGGGCGGTCGGCGGTTGGCTGCTGGTCGGTGGCGAGAAGATGAGCAAGACCACCGGCAATGTGGTCAACCCCCTCGACCTCGTCGCCGACGTCGGTCTCGACGGCTTCCGGTACTACATCCTCGCCGAGACCGCGTACGGAAACGATGGTGACTTCACCTACGAAGGTCTGATCGCTCGGTACAACTCCGATCTGGCCAACAACTTGGGCAACCTGCTCGCCCGAGTCGCGACCGTCGTCGGCAAGAAGTGCGATGGGATCGGCCCGGCGCCGCGAACCGACTCGTCACTTGCCGCTGCGGCAGCGACTGCGTATGCGGCGACTGCTGCGGCATGGGCAGAGTCAGCACCCAGCCGAGCGCTCGACGCGACGTGGAGCCTGATTCGCGCCACAAACTCACATCTCGAGACCAACGAGCCGTGGAAGGCCGAGCCCGGTCCGGACGTCGACGCCGTGATGGGCGACGCCCTCGAGGCGTTGCGCATCGTCGCCGTCCTCGCCTCGCCGGCAATGCCCGAA
>JANOJI010000335.1:0-4329 GCA_031408175.1 Ilumatobacteraceae bacterium | reverse complement strand
TACAGCATGCCAATCCAGGTGGAAACCAGGGACTGTGCAGCGCTCACCGACGCCGATCTCGACGAAATGGCGTCAATGGGCGGAGCGTTCGACATCGGAGTGTTGTCGAAAGCCAAAGAAGATTGGGTGCTGTGCACAACGGCGCGCATCGACGAAAAGCTGCACGGCTGCACATTCTCGACGCTCGAACGCATCGGCGGCACGCCCTGCGTGCTGGTCGGGCTGATGAGCGTGAAGCGCACCAGCAAGCGCGACCAGGTGCTGAAGGGTCTCATGCACGAGGCGTTTCACCGAGCACTCATGGCCTTTCCCGACGAGGACGTCGTCATCGGTTCACGCTTTGTCACCGTCGACGCCCTCGAAGCGTTCAAGCAGGTCGACGAGTTGATCCCTCGACCCGGTCATCGAGCAGTCGGCGAGGAGCGGGCCTGGGGTCGGCGCCTGGCCAAGCGATTCGGTGTCGATTCCAGCTACGACGAGCAGTCGTTCGTGGTCAAGTCCAATGGCCAGAGCGGCTTTCTCGACCACGAGACGCTGAAGCCGGAGAAGATCAACCCCGGGCTCGCCACATTGTTCACGACGGTCAATCCGAAAAAGGGTGGCTCGCTGGTCGTACACGGCTGGGTGATGGCCGAAGATCTGCTCAAGCTGGGCGCTCGCTGACCGACGACCGGGCGTTCGTCGATGCGGTCATTCGCCGGCGACGGATGACGAGGGATTTCAGTTCCGATCCACTTGATCAACAACTCGTCGCCGATCTTGTTGACGCTGCGCGTCGCGCTCCCTCGGCCGGATACAGCCAGGGTGTCCACTTCGTCGTGCTCACCGGCGATGCCGTCGCCCGTTTCTGGCAGACGACCAATGCCGAGGCTTGGTTCGCAGCGACACAGGACGGTGTATTGAGGGCGCCTGTGATCGTGCTTCCGATCGCTGACCCCGATGCCTACACATCGCGGTACTCAGAGAGCGACAAGGCCGGCCACGGGCTCGAGGTCGCAGCCAACTGGGCGGTGCCGTTCTGGTTGACCGATACGGCAATGGCAGTACAGAACCTGCTGCTGCTCGTCGAGGCTCGGCGGCTCGGCGCGTTGTACTTCGGGATCTTTCGAAACTCCGACGCGCTGCTCGCAGATCTCGGCGTGCCCCTCGGGATGCTGTCGGTCGGCGCAGTGGCAATCGGCCATCGAGCAACCACGGATCGACCGAGTGGATCAGCCACCACTCGACCGCGACGCGCTGCCATCGAGGTCGTGCACTACAACCGGTGGTAGCTATGGTCGTGCGAATGGCATCACAGGTTCCGCTGGTCGACTACCTGACGCTGGGCGATGCGCCGCATCTCGTCGCCCACGAATGCTCGGCGTGTGGAGCGCGCTACTTCGATCGCCGCAACGAGTGTGCCAACTGCGGAGGCACCACCTTCGGAAACGCCGATGTGGCGACCGACGGAGAGGTGCGTTCATTCACGATCGTCACGTTCGCCGCGCCCGGTGTCACCGTTCCATTCGTATCGGCGATCGTCGACTGCTACCCAAACCGAGTGTTTGCCGCCCGCCGCGCCCCGAACGAGTGTCTCGCGCCCACCCGGGGGCTCACGAAACACTCGTCTAGCCGAGTTGGGTGAGTAGGGTCTCGACCGAGTCGGCGGGGGATTGGCAGGCGTAGTGCTGGCACACGTAGGCGAAGCCATCGCTGCGCTGCAGCCACAGCGGTGAGTCGTATGGGGTGCCCCAGGCGAGCACCGCGTTGGGCAACCACTGCGATTGCACGGCGCGAACGAGGTCGGGTCGATCACCGACAATGGCGATCTCGGTGACCCCGCTCGTCACCATGTCGACGGCGGCAAGGGCGTTGGAAAACGCCGTCGGCGCCTGCGGCATGACCTGCCCGAGCAAACGCAGGATCTGCTCGGCGTGGTTGGTGTAGCGAGCCTCGCCAGTCAAGGCGCCAAGGCGAACCAAGGCGACGGCGGCGATCGAGTTGGCCGATGGAGTGGCGTTGTCCATCAGGTCCTTCTGGCGGGCGACAAGTTGTTCGCCATCGTCGGCAATGGAGAACAAACCCCCGTTGTCGACATCCCAGAAGTGATCGAGCATGGTGTCTGCGATGGCGCAGGCGTGTTCGATCCACGAGCCGTCGCCCGTCGCCTCTGCCAGCCGAGTGAACGCATCGATGATCGCGGCATGGTCTGCGGCGAGCGCCGCGTGTCGCGCCTGGGGCTGGCCGTCGGCTTGCCATGATCGGTGCCAGCGATCGTTGGCACCGCGGAGGTTGTCGACGAGGAAGCGGCCGTTGGCCACGGCGGCGTCGAGCCAGTCAATCCGATCGAGTGCCGCGGCGGCCTCGGCGAGTGAAGCCAGCATCAATCCGTTCCACTCGGACAGCACCTTGTTGTCGAGCAAAGGGCGCCGACGAAGTGCGCGGGCATCGAACAGCCGTTGCCGCGCCGACTCGACCTCGGGCGGACGGTGGAGTTCGCCACGATGCTTCAGGCGGGCAGGGATCGTGCGACCCTCGAAGTTGCCACCCTCGGCGAACTCGTACCACTCGAGGGCGACGTCGGCGTCGGTACCCAACACGCTTCGAACCTCGTCGATGGTCCACGTGTGGAACAGACCCTCGTGGCCATGTCCGTGTTCGTCGGGCGAATCGGCATCCTCTGCAGAGAAGAATCCGCCGGAGGGATGACGAAGTTCGCGTAGCACGTACGCAACGGTCTCCTCGACGACCTGCCTCCATCGCGCCTCACCCAACACCAAGTACGCGTGCAGGTAGACACGGATCAGCAGCGCCTGGTCGTAGAGCATCTTCTCGAAGTGCGGCACGAGCCATTCCTCGTCGACCGAGTAGCGGGCGAAGCCGCCGCCGATGTGGTCGTACATGCCACCGCTGGCCATTGCGTCGAGCGACGTGGTGATGATCGTCTTCGCATCGTCCTGCGGCGAACGCAGATACGCCCGCACCACCAGGTCGAGGCTCATGGTCGAAGGAAACTTCGGAGCTCCACCGAAGCCACCCCACTCGGCATCGAACGTGCCGGAGAGTTGTTGCACGGCCTGGTTGATCGCAGCAACGTTCGGTAGGTCGGCCGCCGGCTGGATCTGCGCGGTCCGACGGATGGCATTCCCCAGCGCCTCGACGTTTTGGCGGATGTCGGCGGGGCGGTTGACCCACACGTCATCGATCGCTGCCATGAGACTCAGGAAGTTTGGCTTCGGGAAGTAGGTGCCGCCGTAGAAAGGATGACCGTCGGGCGTGAGGAACACGGTCATCGGCCAACCGCCGCGGCCGGTCATCGCCTGGACTGCATCCATGTAGATCGAGTCGACGTCGGGCCGTTCCTCGCGGTCGACCTTGATGTTGACGAATCGACGGTTCATCTCCCCGGCGACCTCGTCGTCCTCGAAACACTCGTGGGCCATCACGTGGCACCAGTGACAGGCGCTGTAGCCGACCGACAACAGGATTGGGACATTGCGCTCGGCCGCGGCCACAAAGGCCTCCTGCCCCCACGCGTACCAGTCGACCGGATTCTCGGCGTGTTGCCGCAGGTACGGGCTGGTCTCGTGACTGAGCCGGTTCGTCGCTGCCATGGCCCCCACCGTACGCCGCATCGATGTCTGTCGGAGTGCCCGCGCCTGTCGAATCGTCCCTGCACACGGTCGAACAGATCGATCGCTGCCGGAACGGCGATATCGGACGTAGGGTGGTGGTGTCGCCACATAACGTGTGGTTGTCCTGCGGAAAGGGACAGCCACACGAACTCATCGGGCGGGTGCTAGGGAGTGACAATGGACGGGTTTCTGGTAGTGCGCGCCTCTCGATTCGGGGTGGCGGCCCTCACGGTCGCGGCCGTGATCGCGTCGGTACTCGGCCCGGGCGTGCCCGCGGATGCGGCCGTCGGCCCGCCGCTGCCGGCTGCCCTTGGCAGCCTGCCGGTGATCACAATCAGCGGTGACCCCCTACGGTTCACGAGCAGTAGCACTCCGACTGTCGACGGCACAACCCAAGTTGCCTCCGGGTCCGTCGTCACCGTGTCCGTTGGTGGGCAGACGTTGTTCACGCTGGTGCAACTCAACGGCACCTGGAACGTGACCCCGTCACCGCTCGGCGGCGACGGCGCGTACATAGTCGTCGCGTCTGTGCTTGACGGCGCCCCTCCTAACAGTGCGACGCAAGTGTTGTTTGTCGACTCGACCGCACCCGTCGTGACGATCGACAACGGTGCAATCGCACTCACCACGGACTCGACGCCGACGTTGGCCGGCACCGTGGTCGACGGAACGGTGACGGTCGCGATCGACGGACAACCCGTCCCGGGTGTGTCCC
>JANOJI010000273.1:0-6533 GCA_031408175.1 Ilumatobacteraceae bacterium | reverse complement strand
CGACATCGCCGTCCGCCTCTCGAGATCGCCTCGGTCGTTGCCGAGTTCCAGCCCGGAATCGAGGAGCTGTCGACCACACTCGAAGCACACCTGCGCGGCAAGATGCGCGACCAGATGTTCGGCAACGAGGCGGCGCGACTTGCAGCTGGAGTGCCCGAGCAGGTCGCCCAGCGCTCGGTGTTGTGGCCACTCATGCACACCGCCTTCGACATGATCGACGTCGCCCATCGCCAGAACCTGACGGTGCGCGAAACCGCTGCCGCGTACTGGGCGGTGTTCGACCTGCTCGACCTCGGCTGGTTGTGGGATGCAGTCGGGATGCTGCCTCGCAACGACCGATGGCAGACGCAAGCTCGATCTGCACTGCGCGACGATCTGATGGGCGCGCTCGCAGCCTTGGCCGACGACGCCCTCTATGTCGGGGGCGCACGCGACTGGGCGGCGGCCAACGAGCGCGTTGTCGGCCGGGCGATGGCGATGTTCACCGACATCAGGCGCGCCGATGCCTACGACCTGACGACGTTGTCGGTGGCGCTGCGCCAGTTGCGCAACCTGGCTCTCATCACCCAGCGCCCCACATCAGCCTGACCTGCGACGCGAATGTTGACTCCGGCCCCATAGCGGGGAGCCTGCCATCATCCGGTTGCCCAGCGGGGTGGCGCTTGACGACTGCGGCCCCGGATAGGTGGGCCAGACGTCAAACGGTGCGACCGGTAGGGTTGACGGTGCATGAGCAGCGGCCCTCGATTCCGATTCGCGCCATCGCCGACCGGTTTCTTTCATGTCGGTGGGGCGCGCACCGCGCTCTACAACTGGGCGCTGGTGAAGCGTCTCGGCGGAACGTTCGTGCTGCGTATCGAAGACACCGACGAGGCTCGTAACCAGCCGGAATGGACGCAGGGGATCATCGACGCCCTTGCCTGGATCGGCATCCACGACGACGATCCCGCGTTCGAAGGGCCCTATTTCCAGAGTCACTTCGCCGAGGCACACCTGTCGGCCGCGCAGCGTCTGTTCGAAGCGGGTGCCGCGTACTACTGCGACCTGACCTCGGAGCAGATCCAAGAGCGCGCCAAGGCCAGCGGCGCAAGTGGCTACACCGGATACTCGCGTGATCGCGGTCTCGAACCGGCGCCGGGCCGGGTGTTGCGGTTCCGTGTACCCGACGGAGCAACGACGGTTCGCGATCTCGTGCGCGGCGATGTGGTCTTCGACCACGCGACGATCGAGGACTTCGTGCTGCTGCGCGGCAACGGCTCGCCGATGTTCTTGCTCGCCAATGTCGTCGATGACATCGAGATGCGGATCTCGAACGTGGTGCGCGCCGAGGAACACCTTCCCAATACTCCTAAGCAGCAACTGTTGTGGCAGGCACTTGGCCACCAGCCACCGGTGTGGGCGCATGTGCCGCTGCTCGTCAACGAGCAGCGCAAGAAGTTGTCGAAGCGGCGCGACAAGGTCGCCGTCGAGCAGTACCGCGCCGAGGGTTATCTGGCCGAGGCGATGGTCAACTATCTGATGACGCTCGGCTGGTCGCCACCGGGCGATCAGGAGATCGTTCCGTGGTCGACGATCGAGACAGCGTTCCGGCTGGAAGACGTCAACCACTCGCCTGCCTTTTTCGATGTGAAGAAGCTCGCCGCCTTCAACGGCGAATACATCCGGATGCTGCCGGTCGACGAGTTCATCGCTGTTTGCCAGCCGTTCCTCACCTCGGCCGAAGCGCCATGGCCGGCCCACCGATTCGATGCTGCCAAGTTCGCCGCGTTGGCATCGGTGGTTCAGTCACGCGCGACCACGCTGTCGGAGGTGCCCGGTGTCATCGATTTCGTTTTCCTCGCCGATCCCGTCCTCGACGAGCACGCATGGGACAAGACCATCTCCACGCCGGGCGCGAAGGAGGTGCTCGCCGAGACGACCGAGGCCTATCGCCGACTACCGGGTTGGGAGGCCGGGGTGCTCAAGGAAACGCTCGAAGCAGTGGGTGAGCGGCATGGCCTCAAGAAGGGCAAGGCGCAGGCGCCCATTCGTGCCGCCGTGACCGGCCGCACCGTCGGGCCGCCATTGTTCGAGGCGCTCGAAGTGATGGGGCGGGAGGAAGTCGTCAGGCGCCTGACCATGGTTGCGACCCGGTGAGCGACTTCGATCCGTCGATGGCGCCCACGCCGCCCGGCGGTATGCCTGCGATTGCTGTCGCCGATCCGACGCCGGTCGGAGGCATCCCGATCGTCATCCGTCGCCGTTGGCCGCGTCTCCTCGGCATTGGGCTCGCAGTGTTCGTGGTGCTGTCGATCGGCTACTACTCAGTGACGCTCTATCAAGTCCACGCCACCGGTCGCAGTGACCAGACCAGCCATGTCGACGCCATTGTCGTGATGGGTGCGGCACAGTACGACGGTCGGCCCTCGCCGCAGTTGGCTGCTCGGCTCGACCACGCTGCTGCGCTGTGGTCAGCCGATCTCGCTCAGGTGATGGTCGTCACGGGCGGCAACCAGCCAGGCGATCGCTTCACCGAGGCCGAGGCTTCGGCCAACTATCTGATCGCCCTCGGCGTGCCGCCCGAAGCGATCCTGCAGGAGTCCGTCGGTCAGAGCTCGTTTGCGTCGCTCGAGCAGGTGGCGACCCTGTTGCATCAGCGCGGACTGTTCCGCGTGCTGCTCGTCACCGACCCGTTCCACTCGTTACGCACGCGGTTGATCGCCCAGGAACTCGGCCTCGAAGCCTACGTGTCACCGACACGTACGAGCCCGGTGCGGGGTAACGCAGAAACGGCAAAAGAGCTGGAGGAGGCAGCCGGAATTGCCCTCGGGCGGCTCATCGGTTTCGAGCGGTTGCTGTCGATCACCGGCTGAATGCCAGTGTGACCGATCGGGGTCACTTGTTAGACTTCGAGTTCCACGGGCTTGCCCCGATGGGGAATGGTGTAATTGGTAACACAGCAGTTTCTGGTACTGTTATTCAGGGTTCGAGTCCTTGTTCCCCAGCTCAGCGCAACAATTCGCCAGTCTTCGGAGGTCGGCCACGTGCCGGCCTTCGATCGTTTTCGGTTGGCGCCAATCAGGCCCGTTGGTAGTGTGCTGGGGCTACAAGGCCCCATCGTCTAGTGGCCTAGGACACCACCCTCTCAAGGTGGCGGCACGGGTTCGAATCCCGTTGGGGCTGCCAACAGCGGGTCGCGCTACCGGCCGACGGCTTGATGTCGATGATTGCGATACGCGTCGCCAAGTTCCTGCAGTTCAGTCTCCGGCGCTTCTTCTACTGATATCAGCGAGTTGTCGGCCCGGCGGGATGCACGAATCAACTCATCGAGTTTTCGCTGAAGCGCAACGATTTGTTTGCTCTGGGTGTGCTGGATGACGAAGACCATCACGAACGTGACCATGGCGGTCGAGCTGTACAGCGCCACCTGCCACCACGAAGGAAACCCTGTCGCCGCACCCACAACAAGCCACGCTGCGGCCGCCGCAGCAGCGATGAGCCCCGCGAAAGCGTTGGCAACAGTTTCGCCCGCATGATGCAGCAGGTTGCTCGAGCGGGGCCGGATCGTCGCAACCTTGGGTGACCCACCAGGGTTGTCGGTAGGGCCAATGATGTCCATGGTCAATCCTTCTCGGCTTTTGCTTTCATGAACTCGCCGTCTGAAGGACCGCGTGTCTCATGGGCGGATACCCAGGTCGATTCAGCTTGAAACGCTGTCTCGTCACATGCACAGTCGCCGAACCGATGTGGGCCTCGACGCCGTGTCGTATCTCGGTGTCAAAGTCGCGCATGTTTAGAGCTACGAGCGCAGGGGAACAGCCTTACGAGCGCCAGCCCCCTGGTGTCAACAGAGAGAGGAAGTGGACAGCTATGGGAGCTTTGAGCATCCTACTGATCGCCGGTGGCGCGGTTCTGGCCTTCGCCGTTGAGAAGGAGGCGGAGGGCGTGGACCTACGTCTCATTGGCGTCATTCTGATGGTTGTCGGCGCGGTGGGTCTTCTCGCCTCGCTGATGCGCGGTTCGATGATGGGCTTCAGCAGCACCCGTGAGCGTCACATTTCCGGCGATGGCCGTACCGTCGTCGAGGCGGAGCACACCTCGGGCATCTAACAGTGGGCTCGACGACGGCCATCCTTCAGCGTCAGGGTTTGTGGACGCGGGAACTCGCCGATTTGATCCGTGCCGCCAGCGGCGGTCTCCTCTTCGGCGTCCCGTTGTTGTTCACGGTGGAGGTGATGTGGACCGGTCAGCACACCAGCCCGCAACAGGCGTTGGTGGTGCTCGTCCTCAGCATTGCGGTGCTGCTGGTGTTGAATCGCACCGCCGGCTTTCGGGCGAGCAGCGACACCACGCTGCGCGACGCGGCCATCGATGCTGTGGAGGGCGTTGCGCTCGCCATCGTTCTCGTCGTCACGATGCTGGCATTGCTGGGTGAGGTCGATCCTTCGACTCCGCTCTCGGTGATCCTGGGCAAGTCGGTCTACGAGGTGCTGCCCGTCTGTGTCGGCATCGGCGTCGCCAATAGCATCCTGCGCGAGCAATCGTCTGAGGATGACGCGGCCGAAGACCAGCCGGCTACTGTTCAGGCTTCCAAGGGGCCGGCGACGTTGAATGCGACCATCGCCGACCTCGGCGCGAGCCTGATCGGCGCCGTGTTCATCGCGCTCAGCATCGCGCCCACAGACGAAGTGCCGATGCTGACGGCGTCGCGGAACCCGCTGTGGCTGCTCGCGATCATGGCGGCCTCGTTGTTGTCCGCGTATGCGATCGTGTTCGTGGCCGGGTTCAGCGGGCAGTCGCGCCGCCACGCTCAGCCGGGTCTGATGCACCATCCGCTCATCGAGACACTGGCGTCGTACGTAGTCGCTTTGTTCAGCTCGTTGGCGATGCTCTGGATCTTCCAGCGAGCCGACGCACCGTGGCGGGTAACCCTGGCGCACGTGATCGTGCTCGGCCTGCCAGCAGCCATCGGTGGCGCAGCGGGAAGGTTGGCGATATGACCAGGCAAACCTCAACGAAGGCGCGTGCGCAGCACGCGGTCCGCACCCGCCCGGAGTGGGTCACCTTCGGTATCTCGGTGTTGATCCTGGCTGTCGTCGTGGGTCTCCTGGTCGTGCGCGCATTCCACACCGATGCCGCGGCAGCGCCTATTGCCGACCGCCCGGGAGCGGTGAAGGAGATCAACGGTCAGTACTTCGTTCCCGTCGAAATCGTGAACCGTGGTGATCTTGCCGCTGCACAGGTGCAGGTGGTGGCCGAACTGACGATTGGCGGGAACACCATCAGCAGCGATCAGGTGGTCGACTTTCTCGGCGGCGGGGAAACTCAAGGACTCACATTCGTCTTCGCCGACGATCCTGCCGAAGGCGACGTGACCATCACCGTGGCTGGCTTCGCCGAACCCTGATCGATCCGTCAGGGCTTGCCCTTGTCCTTGTCTCGGCCCTTGCCGTTCGCGGGGATCGAGTCAGCGATCGTGGTTGTCAGGCCGTCACCGCTGACACTGATCGTCACCGTCGCTCCTGCTGCGACTGGTCCGCTGGGTTCGACACCCGTCACCGTGCCCGCCACGACTCCTGGAGCGTCAACGATGTCGACAGAGACGTCGAAGCCGAGTTTGGACAACTGTTCATGGGCTGTCGCGGCGGGGCGCCCGACGAGGAGACTCGGATCGACCGTCACCAGCCTGGTCACGACAGTTGTTGTCGTCGTGGAGATGAGGGGTCCCTCGTCGTCGTCGTCACGAAGTAGGGCGACGGCGGCCACGGCAATGACTGCGGAGAGGGCAGCAACACCGAGCCGCCGACGCAGACGTCGCGACGCGTACGGCTGCTGAGACATCCCAAGCGTCGGGGCGATCGCGACGATGCCGCCCGGCGGCATGACTGCGGTTCGCGATCCGTCGACGTCGCCCATCATCTCTGTGCGCGCAAGCTCGTCGACGTCACCACTCGGTGTGCCGGGTGGTGGCATGAAGTTCAACTGAAGACGTCGGAGTGTGGCCGCAAACGCGTGAGCATCGCGAGGACGATCGGCGGGATCCTTGGAAAGTGCTTCGACGATCGCGGCCCGCACTGCGGCGGGCACCGAGGACGGCAGTGGCGGCAGTGGCTGATGAACGTGGGCCATGGCCAACGCCCCTGCGCTGTCGGCTGTGAATGGTGGGCGGCCGGCGAGCATTTCGTAACCGATCACCCCGAGCGAATAGATGTCGCTCGCGGGCGTTGCTTCGGCGCCGATCGCCTGTTCGGGAGAGATGTACATGGCCGTTCCGATGACTTGCCCAACCTCGGTCAGCGCCACAGAATTCGCGGCACGGGCGATGCCGAAATCGGTGACCTTGATGGTTCCGTCATCGAGAAGGAGAAGGTTCCCCGGCTTGACGTCGCGGTGCACGACACCGAAAACGTGTGCAGCGTGCAGCGCCTCAGCGGTTTGGGCCAACAACGACAGGGCCATGCTGACGGGCAGCGCTCCTCGAGAAGCCATCACCTTCGAGAGGGGCTGGCCCGGAATGAGTTCCATGACGAGGTAGGCGACGTGCTGCCCGTCGC
>JANOJI010000268.1:0-5912 GCA_031408175.1 Ilumatobacteraceae bacterium | reverse complement strand
CCAACAGCGACTCGACGGAGTCCTCGCCGATGACCGACAGCATGTGTTGCCGCTCGTCCTCCGTGGGTGAGGTGTGTCGACGGGTGAACTCGCCGGCATCGATCAACTCGTCGAGGTGTGCTCGCATGGCTACTCCCTGGGGATCGTGGAATCAGGTTGTCCCCAGCTGTCATTGGTGCCTGAGAGCTTCTCCGACCACGATGTTCCTTGGTCGGATTTCCCCGTCGGCGAGCGAGCGTGATGCCGCTGCTTTCCAGCGTTGCCTTCCCGATCGGTCCGTTTGCCTGAGAGATTCCGGGGAGGTTGCTCCTTCGGCGCCGCAACGCTGGCTGCGTTGCAGGCTCTCCCGATCGGGGATGTCGACAGGATGAACTGTAGCTGTTGAAACTGCTAGTCGGTGGGAGCCGTGCAGCCCGACTGCTCGACGGTCACCTCGGCGCGCGGCGCGCCGCGCAAGCCGTCTGCCTGTAGCCAGACCCCGTCGGGGACGTCTCGGGTGGTACGCCATTCGAGCAACCTCACGTCGTCGATGTCGAGACGGGGCGATTCTCGGGGAACGACGACGTACAGCAGCACCGCATTCGGCCGAAGCGCGCCAACCTGCTCGTTGAGAATCGACGAGATATCGACGTCGAGATCCCGCCACTCGGTACTGTCTCCCACGGAGAGCGGCAGCGAGGTTTCATGAAGCACGGTCGACACCGGCTCCGTTGTCGGGTCCGTGTCATCGACGTCGTACACCACCACGCGCAGGCTCGCCGCGGTCACACCAGTGCCGCGGGTTCGCATGTGCACGGAATACGAAGGGTCTCCGTCAACGGGTCTGAACTGCGCATCGAACCAGCGATGCAACGGCGTGGTCGATCGAGCGATCGGCCGCGCCGACGTGCCACGAACCTTGGTCGGCGCCAACCGCAGGAACTGATTCTCATCGTCGACCTGCACCGTGACATTGCCTGCCAGCGACCACATCACAGCCCCCTCGGTGCCGTTGTCCGCAGTGACATCGTCGAGCTCACCCCACTGGATGAGGTCGACCCCGATACCACCGTCGAACGATCCGGTGCGCACAATCGCACACGGCGGTAGCACGGCGTGGCCGGCATCGTCGAGCTGATAGACGACGCGCCCGCTCTCTCGCCTGTCAGTGATCTGGCCGGTCATTCCGGTGTCCGAAATGGCCGCGTTTCCCGGCAGGTGAGAATCGATGACCGAGCCGATGACACGCGGCTCGATTCGGTCGCTGTAGGCCCTGATCGCCGACCTGGCGTTCATCAGTCGTATGACTCGCGTCGCTGCAGTTCCGGCCACGGGCACTGGTTGGTACCGATCGATCATCAACGGAATGACCCGCGCATCGATCAAGCGATCGCCTTCGAAAATCGTGCGCAGGATCGCACTCGGGAACGTCGAGAGAAAGTCCTGGTCGAAGACGAAGTTGCCGAGCGAGTAGGCAATGAGATGGCCCTTGTACCACTCAAAGCCTTGCAACACATGTGGATGATGGCCGACGACCAGGTCGGCGCCGGCGTCGATCGCATCACGCGCCGCCCGCCCAGCGAATTCGCTGGCGACATCGGAGAACTGAAAGCCGCCGTGAATCTCGACGATGACGAGATCGGCGCCATCGGCTCGCAAGTCGGTGATCGATTTGGCGATGGCGGCTGATTGAAACGGCGCAGCGCCGCCGTGGCCACGTCGTGAAACCCAGTCCTGCAATTCGGGGTACACCTTCGTCAGCGACGCCCACAGCGGCGCCGACTGGGCGGCATCGAGCAACGACTCGATCTCGACGAATTCCGACCAGGCGACACCAGGTCGACGCATGTCGGCGGGGATGTAGGTCGCGTCGCCGGCATCTCCGAAGCCGAACATTCGCTGCTCGTACTGCCACAAGTCCTTCTCGGGGAGGTCCGAGGGTTTCGCCTCGTCGGCCCCCGGCAGGTTGTCGTTGACGAAGTCACCGTTGACGGTCGTCGCGGATACGAATCCGACGTTGGTGCCGCGCACGTCGATCATCCGACCGGCCTGCGCCTGTTCGGCGGTCGTGCCGGCGCCTGTCCAGGGGATGCCCGCACCGTCGAGCGCGGCGATCGTCGAGGCGACACCTGGCTCCTGCCAATCGTACGCATGATTGTTGCCGAGCGTGACGAGATCGACCCCCAGATCTTCGAGTGCGGCGAGCACCACGGGTGGGGATTGCAGCAGGAACCGCTTGGCAGGGTAGGCATCTGTTGCTGGAAGCTGGCCGACGACGGTCTCGAGGTTGACGGTCGACGCATCGGCCGCTGCCATGATCGGGGCGACGTGCCTCACGATCGAGCGGGCACCCTCGTCGGTGATCGCGATCGGGGTGTCACTCCGCTCCGACGGCTCTTGATAGCGCCGGCCCATCATCACGTCGCCGCCGAACTGGAACGCCAATCGTTCGCTGCCGCTCAGGCCGACGCGACTGAACAACTGGACCGTCACCGATACGTCGGCCGGGTCGATGACGAACGGTTCGGGCAAGAATCCGTCCGCCTCGATCGTTCCCGCCACGGGCTGATCGATCTTCAGCTCGCGCGTTTCCGGGATCTCGATTGGCTTGCTGTTGCCGATGGCCAGCATCACCGCCGAGGCAACCGGAGCGCCATTTTCATCGACAACCGACACCTGCACCGACCGCTTGGGTGGCCGGGCGCGTTGATTGGCTGGTTGGCAGGCAACGCCGGTTGCCACGATCACGGCCACTACCAGTATTCGACGCAAGCGCATGGGAGATCGAGCCTACGAGGCAC
This sequence comes from Ilumatobacteraceae bacterium, assembly GCA_031408175.1. Taxonomy (GTDB): domain Bacteria; phylum Actinomycetota; class Acidimicrobiia; order Acidimicrobiales; family Ilumatobacteraceae; genus JAENVT01. Next base: position 3,132 of record JANOJI010000268.1, on the reverse strand, counting down.
GAATCGCACAGTCGCGGAGGGTCTATTCGACGGTCCCGTACGAGCCCTGCACGGCTTCTTCCAGCGCATGCTGTGGAGACTGCAACACCTCGTCGACGCTCGCTCGGAGATCGGTGACGAATGCCTCGATCTTGCCCTCGTGCACGACGCTGACCGTGCAGTGCAGTGATGGGGGAGGGCCTTGCCGATCGACGTACCAACCGCGTCGCCGCAATGCATCGGCGACGGCGAAGATGTCGAGCTGTGCGTCGTCGGCGGCGCCGAACGCAAGCAGTGTGGCCGGCGGTTCGGCACGAATGGCCAGTTCTGGGAATGTCCTGACCCCGGCGGCCAGCTGCAGGCAGGCTGTGCGTGCGGCCGCAGTCACCCGCAGGTACCCCTCGTCGCCGAGATAGTGCATCACTGCCCATGCCGCAGCCATCGAACCGCCACCCTTGGTGCCGAGCACTCCCGACGAGCCGTACACACCGCCAAGCCAGTTGTCGGTGACGAACGTCTGGTAGCCGCGCAACCGCTTGTTGCGGTACACGATCACTGACGCACCCTTGGCGGTGTAGCCATACTTGTGCAGGTCGACCGAGATGCTCGTCACGCCCGGCACCGCGAAGTTCCATGCGGGAATCGGCTCGCCGAGCCGGGCGAGGTAGGTCAGGGTGACGCCGCCCATGCACGCGTCGACGTGACAGCTGACATTGCGTGCCGCGGCCAGTGCTGCAATCTCGCTGATGGGGTCGATCACACCCTGCGGATATTGCGGCGCCGAACCCACGATCAGCACGGTGTTGTCATCGACTGCGGCCTCCATCGCGGCGACGTCGGCTCGCCAATCAGCGCCCACCGCGGTGCGGCGACTCTCGACACCGAAGTAGTAGCAGCCCTTCTCGAAGGCGGCGTGCGCGCTGGTCGGGAGCACGATGTTCGGCTCGGTGATGCCGAGCTCCTTGCGCCCACGCTCGCGGGCCGCCTTCACTGCCATGAGGATGCTTTCGGTCCCGCCGCTGGTCATGAACCCGGCACCCTCGTCCCCGGCCTGCAGCCAGTCAGCGACGATCGCGACCACGTCGGCCTGGATGGTGCGCAGGCTGGGGAACGCGTCGGTGTTGAGGGCGTTCTCCGAGGCGTAGCGGCGGTAGGCCTCCTCGGCCACGGCCAGCACATCGGCGCCGGCGTAGTACACGAGCGTGAACACTCGCCCGTCACGCCACCGGACGTCGTGGGCCTTGAGCTCGTCGAGGTGAGCGACGATCGCCTCGGACGTCATACCTGCTTGCGGAAGGGCCATACAGCGAACGTAGTCGCTTGCTCTACGAGGCGGAGGCCGCCGCCACGGCGAGGTCGATCACGGCCTGGAGTTCGTCGGTGTTGCTGGGCACCTTGCCGCTGACCAGTACCGCCACGGTCAGCCCATCGGGTCGGTTGAGAACCATGGAGTGTGTCGACTCGATCGTGCCGGTGTGGCCCCACGAACCGTCGCCGAACAGGATCAGTCCGAGGCCATAGCTCCAACCGTTGAGCGGCGGTGGATCCTCGACGGGCACGGGCACCGGTACGCGCATGGCATCGACGGTGGCGCGATCGAGCAGATGGGGGCCCGACGATTCGGCTCGCAGCGAGGCAGCGAGTTTGGCGACATCGAGCGGAGTGGCCACCCAACCGCCGGCAGGGCCGAGGGTCTCCATGTAGTTGCGTCCCGGTGACGAGGCATGCAGCGCATCACCCGGCGCGCTGTCGAAGGTCGGAGCCAAATGGGCCCTGATCTCGAGCGGCTGCAGGACTCGCTCGCGGATGGCGTCTTCAAATGTCTGCCCGGTCACCGACTCGAGCAGCAGGCCGAGCAAGCAGAAGTTGGTGTTGCTGTACTGAAATGCCGTGCCGGGGTCGAACTGCAACACCTGTCCGAACGCGTCGTTGGCGGCCTGCTGCCAGGTCTCGACGCCACGGGCGAAGAAGATTCCTCTCGACACAGCAAAGCCCGACATGTGGGACAGCAGTTGGCGCACGGTGACCGCTGCCACTCGCGGGTCGTTGAACGGTCCCTCGACCCCGAGCTGATCGGTGAAGGGCTGGTCGAGCTGGATCGATCCGTCGTTGACGAACTGCATGATCGCCACGGCCGTGAACATCTTCGACACGCTGGCTATTCGGAATCGAGTGTCGACGGTCGCCGCTCGCGACTCGAACGGGTTCTCCATGCCGAAGGCCGCTGTGTGCAGCACCTCGCCATTGCGCAACACAGCGACTCCGGTCGCGAGATCGCCAAGGTCGACGGTGGCCGCGGCGACCACGGCATCGAATGCGTCGCTGTTGAAGGCACCCTTGTTCTGAAGCACCGTCGTCGAGGTGCTTGTCGATGTCGTCGTCGTCGAGGAGGTCGTCGACGCGAGCGGAGGGTCGGTGGTTGCGGTCGTGGTGGTGGCCACGGCGACAGTCGACGATTGATCGACGGTGGCGTCGGTGGATGTTGATGTCGAGGCCTGCGTCGGTTTGGCCGCAGTGTCGTCGGACGAGCCCGGTGCTGAGGCGATGGCGACGACGGCCACGCCCACGCCCACGGCACCGATCACCCAAAAATGCCTCGCCATGGAGTCCATTCTCGCTGCTACCTAGCTGGGAATGGCGGCATCCCGTTAATGTCGGTGGCCATGGCCGAGCGACCAATCATCACCATTCCCGACAACGAGCCGCCCACCGACCTCCTCATCGAAGACGAGACGGTCGGCGACGGCGACGAGGCCGTCATCGGCAGGCGCGTCCACGTGCACTATGCCGGCGTCGCCTGGAGCAACGGCGAGGAATTCGACGCCAGCTGGAATCGTGGCGACACGTTCGACTTCCGCCTCGGCGCACGCGAGGTCATCGAAGGCTGGGACACGGGCGTTGCCGGCATGCGCGTCGGTGGCCGACGGCGACTCACCATTCCGCCGCACCTCGGCTACGGCAGCAGGGGAGCGGGGGGCGCGATCAAGGGTGGAGAGACTCTGGTCTTCGTCGTCGATCTGGTCAACGTCCGGTAGAAGCCGGAGTGACGGACACGTCACGCACCGTGGCGGCCCTCACCGGCAGCGAAGCGAGCGGCGCCTTCCAGCGTCTCGCCGGAGCGGATCGTGGCGAGACCAAGTTCGGTTTCGTTGG
>JANOJI010000250.1:0-6194 GCA_031408175.1 Ilumatobacteraceae bacterium | reverse complement strand
TGGCGGAACGGGAGGGATTTGAACCCCCGGGGCTGTGACACCCTTCCGCTTTCAAGGCGGATGCATTTGGCCGCTCTGCCACCGTTCCGGGTTCGAGGCTAGCCAGCTGAGGCAGCGGCTGCGGCGTGGCGACCGGCCAGGAAGCCGAACACCATGCCAGGTGCCAGGGTCCCGCCGCCACCGCCGTAGGTCATGCCCATCGCCGAGGCCATCACGTTGCCGGCGGCGTACAACCCCCCAATCGGGTTGCCGTCGACGTCGATCACCTGGCCGTCGACGGTGGTACGCGGCCCACCCTTGGTGCCCAGTGCACCAGGATGCAGTTCAACCGCGTAGAACGGGCCCGCGTCGATCGGGCCCAGCGTCGCATCGATACCTTGGCGCTCGGCATCACCCCACCAGCGGTCGTTGACGCTCTGGCCGCGCCCAAAGTCGGGGTCCTCGCCGTCGGCACAGATCGCGTTCCACCGCGCGACGGTGTCGTCGAGCGCGCCCGCCGGCATGCCGAGCTTGTCGCCGAGCTCAGCCAGCGTGGCTGCGTGCACGATCCACGATGGCACGGGACCCTCCCCCCGGAAGCGGCCGGCAAGTCCGTACCGCGTCGCGTACAGCTGATCGAACAACAACCAGGCGGGCAGGTTGGCGTACTCGAAGGTGGTGGTGTTCATCTCGTGAAAGGCCGTGCCGAACGCGTTGTAGTTGACCGCCTCGTTGGTGAACCGCCGGCCCGCGCCATTGACGATGATCGAACGTGGCCGCGTGCGCTCGCGGTTGACCAACCACGGAACCGTCGGGCCATCATCGATGGAGACATCCATGATCGGCACCCACCACGCCTCACGCATGTTGCCGAGTGCGGCACCAATACGCATCGCCATCTTCAAGCCGTCGCCCGTGTTGGTCTCGATGGCGACGCTGCGCTCGAGGGGACCACGGATGAAGCTCCGGACAAGCTCGGGATCCCAATCGAACCCTCCGGTCGCCAACACGACGCCGCGGCGGGCCTCGACCCGGCGAATCTCGTCACCGACCTCGAACTCGACACCGACAACACGACCGTCGTCAACCAGCAGGCGGACCGCACGGTGGCCAGTGTGTGGGTGAATCTCGCGATCGAGGCAACCTTTCAGCAGCCGGCCGATCAGCGCCTGCCCGCAGCCGCGTAGATCACCTTCCTGACGGCGCTCCGCTTCTACAGGATCGATCTGGTCGGTGGTGCCCTTGCCAAGCGTGGTCTCGTTCATCACCAGGTGCTTGCTCATCTGATAGCCCTGCACGACCCGGTCGGCCCACGGGCCGAGTTCGCCGAATGCGAACAGCGGGCACTCCAACGAGCGTCCGCCACCGGTCTTGCCGCCGGGATGTTCGGGGTGATAGTCGGGAAATCCCTCGACCACGCCGAACGTCACCGGGGTGTTGTCCTCCAACCACCGCAGCATCAGCGGGCCACCATCGACGAATGCTTCGGCGAGGTCGTCGAGGATCATCCCGTGCGACAACGAGTGCAGATAGGTGAGGGCCTCGTCGCGGGAATCCTCGAGGCCGAACTCACTCATCTGATGGTTGCACGGGATCCAGATCATCCCGCCGGACCTGGCCGAGGTGCCGCCGACCCCGTCCCCTTTCTCGAACAAACCAACCAACGCACCGTGCCCGGCAGCGGTCACCGCGGCGGTGAGACCGGACGCACCGGTGCCCAGGACGATCACATCGAACGAGTCCACATCCCGTTCCTAGCAGACTTGAACGAGTGCCTTCGTCCCGCCCGGGCGGGCGCGAAACACTCGTTCGGCGGGTAGCGGGCCGGAAACACTCGGACGGGCTAATCGACCTGGCGACGCAGGGACTCGACCCAGTCGTCGGCTTCGCGCCATCTCGCGTCGGCATGCTCGCGCGCGGTGTGTGCGTGATCGCCCGCGGCCGGATACGAACCGAGGAACTTGACCTTGCCCTGCTTGGCACGCAGCGAGCGCACGGCGTCGGCAAGCAACTCGTCGGCGATGTGGCCGTCGGCGTAGATCACGAAGCAGTAGTCACCGAGGCCGCCATCCTTGGTCGGACGCGAGAGCAGATTCGACAGGTTGATCCGTCGCGCCGCGAACTCTTGCAGGATCGAGATCAGGCTGCCGGGCTCGTCGGCGCGCTGATAGATCACCAGCCCGGTTCTGTCATGACCGGTGCGAGCCGGAACTCCGGAGCGGGCGACGAGCACGAAGCGGGTCTGGTTGCCTGGATGGTCGGCGATGTCTTCGGCCAGCACGGCGAGGCCGTAGACGTCGCCGGCGATCCGCGGTGCGATCGCCGCAGAGCCGGTGCCGGCTTCCTCGCTGACGGTTCGCGCCGCCTCGGCAGTCGAGTTGGCCGCCCGCAGTTCGGCCAGTGGCAACTTGGTACGCACGTAGGCGTGGCATTGCGCCGTTGCGACCGGAATCGACAACACCGCCTTCACATCGGCCAATGTGGTGCCGGGCTTGGCGAGCAGGCAGTGCTCGATGTCGAGCACCACCTCGCGTTGGATCAGCAGTTCGTGGCTGAACGCCAACTCGTCCTGCGTGAGATTGACCGTGCCCTCGATCGAGTTCTCGATGGCCACGAACCCCACGTCGATGTCGCCCGACTCGACGGCATCGAGTACGTCAGGCATCGTGCGGTACAGCACGTGCTCGGCCGCGGCCAGGTCGGGCTGCGACTTCAACGCCTGCTCGGTGAACGTGCCGAGCGGCCCGAGGAAGCCGACGCGAGTTGTTGGGCCAATCACGTATCACAGGCTATTGCTCCGTGCTCTTTCTGCAGAGCGATATGACCGGCAACACGGAGAGTCCCACCACTAATCCCGAACTTGGCAATCCCGAACTCGGCAATCCCGAACTCGGCACGGTCACGGGCAGTACCGTGTTCGCTCGATCGTGGTACGGGCACATGCGTTCGGTGTTCGGCAAGCCAAACGTGGTGCTGATGTCGGACATGCACGAGCCATCAACCGTCAGTCATCCGTCGCAGCCGATCAGTTCGCTGCTCGGCACCATCCCCTCGCTGCGCTTTGCGACCCCCGCTCGGCTCCGCGAACTCGCCGGCGCGACACAACGTGAACGTGTCGACGTCGGCGAGACGATCGTCAAACAGGGCGAGCACGGCGACGACCTCTTCTTCATCGTCGACGGCACCTTCGACGTGCTGATCAGTCACTTCGGTCAGACGCCAGATTTCATACGGGTGCTTCGTGCCGGCGACTCGTTCGGCGAACTCGGCGTGCTGTACAGCGTGCCCCGAACCGCCACCGTTCGTTGCACCGCAGCAGGCCACGTTCTGCGGATCCCCGGCCCGACATTTCTCGACGCGCTCGATACTGGGAGCTGATCGCCGCCACAATGGGTGGGTGGACGAACCGACGCTGCGAAAACTGATCGACGATGTCATCAGCGGTGCACTCGACCCCGACGACGCCGTTGCACGCCTGCGGCGCCTGCCGTTCGCCGAGGTCGGCGATTCGCTGGTCGACCACCACCGCTCGCTGCGTCAGGGCATGCCCGAAGCGATCTATGGCCGCGGCAAGACCGTCGAGCAGTGTGTCGCGATCGTCGGCGAGCTGTTGACGAACGGCGTTGGGCCGGTGCTGTTGACGCGAGCCGACGAAGCCCAGATCGAAGCAGTGTCCGCATCGTTCGGGCCCGGCGAGAAGGCGACGGGCGCCATGTTGTGGCGACGGCCATCGGTACATCGTTCGGCGAGGGTCCTCGTGGCCAGTGCGGGAACCAGCGATGGGCTGATCGTCGACGAATGCGTGCTGACGCTTCGGGCCTACGGCTTCGAGCCCGACCGGCTGACCGACATTGGCGTCTCGGGGCTGCACCGCCTGCTGGCCCACATCGACCGCATCACTTCCGCCGACGCCGTGGTCGTAGTGGCCGGTATGGAAGGAGCCCTGGCCAGCGTGATCGGCGGGCTCACCCGCGGACCTGTGATCGCCGTGCCGACCAGCGTCGGCTACGGGGCGAGCTTCGATGGAATCACCGCGTTGCTGGCGATGCACGCATCGTGCGCCAGTGGCGTCACAGTGGTGGGTATCGACAACGGGTTTGGAGCAGCGTGCGCGATCGCCAGAATGATGCAGTGACTCGAACGGCGTGGTTCCACTGCTTCGCCGGCACCGCCGGCGACATGACCATGGCGGCCTTGGTCGATGCGGGTGCCGACCCCTCGGTGATCGCCGATCTGGTCGGCCGGCTCGATCTCGACGGATACGCGTTGACGTTCGAGGATGTGATGCGCTGCGGAGTCGCAGCAACACAGGCGCACGTCGTGGTGCTCGACGGTCTGCACGACGAACACGATCATCAACACGACCACGACGATCACCACCGCGGCTACAGAGCGATCCGCGATTTGATCGACGCCGCCGACCTGCCCGAGCAAGTTCGCGATCGCGCGCAACGAACCTTCGCGATGCTCGCCGATGTCGAGGGCAAGATGCACCGCACGCCTAAAGACGACGTCGAGTTCCACGAGATCGGCTCGGTCGACGCAATCGTCGACATCGTCGGCACGTGCGCGGCGCTGGAGTCACTCGGCGTCGAGCGCATCGTCTGCAGTTCGATCACCGTCGGCGAGGGCACCGTGCTGGCAGCCCATGGCCAGCTCCCCAACCCGGCCCCGGCCGTCACCGAACTGCTGGCGCGCCGCAACGCGCCGAGCCGCGGCGTCGACGATCGCAAGGAACTCGCCACACCCACCGGCGTGGCGTTGATGTGCGCGCTCGCCGACGAGTTCGGCCCGATGCCGGCGATCAATGTCACGTCGGTCGGCTACGGCGCCGGCAGCGCCGACATACCAGGCCGTCCCAACGTGGTCCAGGTCGTCATCGGCGATGCCGTGTCCGCCAGCGCGATGCCCGAGCCAGGCCAGCCGGTGCGGTTGCTCGAGACCAACGTCGACGATGTCACTGGCGAGGTGATTGCGCACACCATCGCATCGCTGATTGCCGCCGGCGCGCATGACGCGTGGGCAACGCCGATCGTGATGAAGAAGGGACGCCCGGCACACACGGTGCACGCGCTGTGCGATCCGTCGGCGTCGGCAATGATCGGCGCACTGTTGCTCCGTGAGACCGGATCCCTCGGCCTCCGCTCCACCGAGGCTCGACGCTGGCCGCAACATCGCAGCGAGCGGCACGTGATCGTCGATGGCCACACCGTGCGCGCAAAGGTGGCGCTGGGCCGGGTGAAGGTCGAGTACGACGACGCCGCCGCCGCTGCAGCCGCGCTCGGCCGACCGTTGCGCGACGTGTTGGCCCAGGCTGCAGCCCTAGCGGAACGAGATATCCAATGATTCCCCCGTTCGTCGATGCCGATTTCGTTGCTGCGCATCCCGAGGCGGTGCTGGCCGACGTTCGCTGGTATCTCGATGGCCGCGACGGCCGGGCTGCGTACGAGGCAGGTCACATCATCGGCGCAGTGTGGGTCGACCTCGACCACCAGCTCGCGGCCGACGATCAGCCCGCGACGGAAGGTCGCCATCCATTTCCGACCCCTGCCGCGTTCGCGACGACAATGGGCTCGTTGGGTATCGGAAACCACACGGTCGTCATCGCCTACGACGACACGGGCGGACTCACCGCGGGCCGCCTCGTCGTCATGCTACGAATGCTCGGTTGTCCTGCCGCCGTGCTCGTGGGTGGTCTCGGCGAGTGGACTGGCTCGATCGAGTCCGGCCAGGCGCCGAAGCCGGCGCCTGGCGAGTTCACCGCCACGGACTGGCCGCTCGATCGTCTGGCCAATGCGGCCGATGTGGTGCGGATCGTCGCCGCTGGCGGGGCTGCCATCGACGCCCGCTCACACGAGCGATTCGTCAGCGAGGTCGCCCAGATCGACAAGCGCGCCGGTCACATCCCCGGCGCACGCAGTGCGCCGTGGTCGGCGGTGCTCGGCGCGGACACCATGCCGCTACCAGCCGACGAACTTCGTGCTCATTACAACAGTCTCGGCATCGACGACGGTGTCGAGACGGTGACCTATTGCGGCTCGGGTGTCAGCGCGTGCATGAATGTGCTGGCGATGGAACATGCGGGACTCGGGATCCCCCGGCTCTACGTGGCGAGCTGGTCGGGCTGGTCAGCGGACCCGAGCCGTGAGGCCGCAACCGGTGAGTGAACTCTCGCTCGACGTGCTCCACGACCTTCGGCGTCGGCGCAAGCGCCG
>JANOJI010000247.1:0-9920 GCA_031408175.1 Ilumatobacteraceae bacterium | reverse complement strand
GCGGGACATGAAGCAGCAGTGGGACGATCTGTTGCTGAGGCCGCACGTGATCGAGGCCCTCGGAGTCGGCTTCGAGTTGGAGGCTCGCCACACCGCCTGGCCGATTCCGGCGGGGATCGACCGCGCTACATTGGCGAAGGGCCGGGTGTGCTTCGTCGGCGACGCGGCAATGGCCACCGACACCATGACCGGAGAAGGCATCGGCCAGGCCGTGGTCACGGCGCGACTGGCAGCGGAGGCGATCATCGAATGGGGCGCGCTGGCACCCGAGCAGGTCGCCAGCCAGTACCGCACCACGGTCCGCCACCATCTTCTGGCCGATCACAAGATGTCGGCCCTGCTCAGCAGCGTGCTCGGGCACCAGCTCGGGGCGCGCGGCGCCATTCGTGTGCTGGCATCCAGCGCATGGACCCGGCGCAACTTCGCCAGGTGGATGTTCGAAGACGAACCCCGAGCGATCGCCTTCACTCCCTCACGCTGGCACCGACACTTCCTCCACCAACCCGGCCCCTACCAACCATGACCGAGTGTTTCCGGCCCGGTGAGCGTCAAACGAGTGTTTGCCGCGCCCTCGGGGTGTCCGGAAACACTCGACTGGGTCAAGCCACAGACGCGATGCGGGCTTCGTAGAGCGCCACGAGTTCGTCGACCAGGCTGGCAAGATCGACAAAATCAAGCTCGGTGACACGTTCGACCTGCCAGCCGATGAGGTGACACTGCCGATCGCGACGCTTGTCTTTGGTAGTGCCTTCCAGAAGAAAATGGTCAGGGTGCACGTCGATCTCGATGGCCCATCGCACATCAGGTACGGCCAGGTCGATTCGGATGCTGGCACCGTTGGGAAGCGTCAAACTCGAAGTCTGTGGAACGACGGGAACGGCGCGTGCCCGCAACGCATCGCCGAGAACGATCTCCGGGTGCGACTCAGCCGCTGGGCGATCGCCGCGCTCGACAAGGCTCCGAACGAACCGAAGCGATCCGCGGCGGCGCGGGTGACACAGACGTCGAGCCACGGCGGCAAGTTCATCCATCGAGCAGTGACCCTCTCGAATCAATTGCTCGACGATCGACGCGTGGTCTTGAGCGTTGAGGACTGCGGCAAGATCAAAGGCCAGACGCGCCGGGCTGGCAATGGTGATGCCGTCGCGTCGATGGTGCACATCCGACGGCGCGATCGAGGTGGTCTGGTGGAGCACAACGTCGAGCTGTGGATCGAGATGAACGCCATGGGGCACGGCGAAGTGAACTGGCACTGGCCTGGGCATTCGCCGTAGACCGATCAGCTTGCCGCCCGTCGGACCGGTGATGAAACCTGAACGATGACCGAGACACACGCCAGCGCATCGACCTTCCAGCGTCCGTGGCGCCGAATCGATACGGACGACAGACTTGTGGACTGGCTTGAGCACCTCCGCTTCCACTAGGCGTAGGCGTGCCCTGCGGTGCACTCCGGCCTGTTCGAGTTGAGTCGCGGTCGCATGACCGTGCTGGGCGCGCAGAATGGCAAGGGCGCGCGGTGTGAGATCCGACATGACGACCTCCGTGACGAGTGATCCGACAGGGGGAAGTCATCGCGCAACCTATCTGCGTGCCGAGCCGATCGGCGTACGAGTGTTTCCGATACATCCGAGGTGGCACCAAACACTCGGATGAGTGTCCGCGGGCCGCAAACACTCGGATTCGCTCCGCTACGGTGCTGCGCATGCGTACTCGGCTGACCGATCTGCTCGACATCGAACACCCGATCATGCTGGCAGGAATGGGCGGCGTCAGCTACCACCGGTTGGTCGCCGCCGTCAGCGAGGCGGGCGGGATCGGCACCCTCGGAGCGTCGACGATGAGTGCCGACGAGCTGCCGGTCGAGATGGCCGCAGTGCGTGAACTGACCGCGAAGCCGTTCGGCGTCGACCTGCTGACGGCGTTGCCGGGCCAGGTCGAAAGCGGCATCCAATCCGTCATCGACGGTGGCGCCCGCATCTTCGTCGCCGGGCTCGGCGTGCCGCGCGAGGTGATCGACCTGCTGCACTCCAAGAACATCCTGGTTGGCAGCATGTGCGGCAAAGTTCGTCACGCGTTGAGCGCTGTGGCCAGCGGCGTCGACTTCGTCGTAGCCCAGGGTACCGAAGCCGGCGGACACACCGGCACAGTGGCCACCATGACGTTGGTGCCGCAGGTCGTCGACGCGGTCAAGGGTCAGGTGCCCGTCGTGGCCGCCGGCGGCCTGTACGACGGTCGAGGCCTGGCGGCATCGCTGGCGCTCGGAGCAGATGGCGTGTGGATCGGCACGCGGTTCATCGCAACTCCGGAAGCGCGAGCCGTGAAGGGCTACAAGGAGGCCCTGCTCGCAACCGCCGAGGACGGGACGGTGGTCAGCCGGGCGTACACGGGGAAGACCTGTCGCGTCGTCCGCAACGAGTGGACGAATCACTACGACTCGCATCCGGAGGAACTGCAGCCGTTCCCTGCGCAGGCGGTGTTCTCGGCGAGGGCAGGCGCGAACCATCTCGGCTTCCCCGATGGCGCAGAGGTCGACGCGACGCGAGAGTTCATGCCGTGCGGACAAGGGGTCGGCGCGATCGACTCACTGGTGCCCGCAGCAGACTTGGTGCGATCGATGGTGACCGATGCCGAACGAATCATCGAGCAACTGCTCGGGGCGCGACGGTGACCACCGCTCCTGTCACCTCGCTGTCCGCTCACGTCGATCGGGTCTGGACCGACGAGATCGTTCCTGCGCTGCATGACTACATCGCCATCCCCAACGTGTCGGTGCTGTACGACCCCCAATGGCGAGAACACGGTCACATGGCCCGCGCCGTCGAACTGATTCGCGCCTGGTGTGTCGAGCGCACCATTGTGGATCTCACCGTCGAAGTGCACGAACTCCCCGGTCGCACGCCGGTGATCCTGATGGAGATCCCGGCATTCGGAACCGGAGCCACCGACGACACCGTGTTGCTCTACGGCCATCTCGACAAACAGCCCGAGATGACCGGGTGGAGAGACGATCTCGGTCCGTGGAAGCCGGTCCTCGAAGGTGATCGCCTGTACGGACGTGGCGGAGCTGACGACGGATACGCCGCCTTTGCGTCTGTCCTGGCGATCGAGGCTGCGCAGGCCGCTGGCATGAGCCATACCCGATGTGTCGTGCTGATCGAAGCGAGCGAGGAGAGCGGCAGTCCCGACCTGCCTGCGTATCTCGAGGCACTCGCCGAGCAGATCGGCACGCCCAGCCTGGTGCTGTGTCTCGACTCGGGATGTCTCGACTACGAGCGGCTCTGGGTCACGACTTCGCTGCGCGGCCTGGCTGCCGGCACCTTGCGAGTGGAGATCCTCACCGAGGGCGTGCACTCTGGCGAGGCAAGTGGTGTCGTCGCCTCGTCGTTCCGAATCTGCCGCGAACTGCTCGACCGGATCGAGGACAGCTTCGACGGCAGGATGTTGCTGCCAGAACTGCACGTCGAGATCCCGCCCGACCGTCGCCGCCAGGCAAGTGAGACCGCCGCCGAATTCCCGATCGGCGGCCACTTCCCGTTCGTCGCCGGCGCCGAGCCGATGGTCGCCGATCACACCGAACAGCTGTTGGCTCGCACGTGGTACCCGGCTCTGAGTGTCACGGGTGTCGACGGCATCCCACCGGTCGAGTCGGCCGGCAACGTGTTGCGGCCGCACACCTCGTTGCACCTCAGTGTTCGCCTGCCACCGACGTGCGATCAGGAGACCGCGCTCGCCGCCATCGCCGGGGCACTGACCAGTGATCCGCCCTACGGCGCTCACGTCAGCTTCGACGACGGTCACTCGGGACCCGGTTGGAACGCACCCGCATTCGCGCCCTGGTTGCAGGCTGCACTCGACGTCGCGTCGGCAGCAAATTTCGGCAACGCGTCGCGGGCGTTCGGTGAAGGCGGGTCGATCCCGTTCATGGGCATGCTCGGAGACATGTTCCCCGACGCTCAGTTCGTCATCACCGGATGCCTTGGGCCGGGAGCCAACGCTCATGGGCCTAACGAGTACCTGCATGTGCCGACGGCGCGCCGAGTGACCAGCTGCTTGGCGACGGTGCTCGACGCCCACGCAAAACGCCTGTAGCCGCGGCCCCTGAACCGGAACGCGTTGATACCGTTCCGGCCCGAAGGAGCGGATCCCCATGACGGTCACCACCAATCTGCCGCAAGACGACCACGACACCGCGCTGATCGTCGAGCGCGTGTTCTTCGAGCTGCGCAAGGTCATCGTCGGTCAGAGCCGGCTGATCGAGCGAATGCTGGTCGGCTTGCTCAGCCAGGGTCATTGCCTCCTCGAAAGCGTGCCCGGTCTGGCCAAGACTCTCGCCGCCGAGACGCTGTCGAAGGTGGTCGGTGGCACGTTCGGCCGTGTGCAGTTCACACCGGACCTGTTGCCCTCCGACATCGTCGGCACGCGCATCTTCCGCTCGTCGAGCGAGAAGTTCGACGTCGAACTGGGTCCGGTGTTCGTCAACTTCTTGCTCGCCGACGAGATCAACCGAGCGCCGGCGAAGGTTCAGTCGGCATTGCTCGAAGTCATGGCCGAGCAGCACGTGACGATCGGTGGCAACACGTACGACGTTCCCATCCCGTTCTTCGTCATCGCGACGCAGAACCCGATCGAGTCGGAAGGCGTCTACCAACTCCCTGAGGCACAGCGCGATCGATTCATGATGAAGATCACCATGACCCACCCTTCGGCTGACGAGGAGATGACGATCGTCGATCGGATGAGTGTGTCGCCTCCGGTACCCGAGCAGGTCATCGATCTGCAGGGATTGGCGGATCTGCAGCAGCGAGCCTCTCGCGTTTTCATCGATCGCAGCGTGCAGCAATATGCAGTCGATCTCGTCCAAGCCACTCGCACTCCCGCGCAGACCGGCCTGGCCGATCTCGCTCCGGTGATTGCACTCGGCGCCAGCCCGCGTGCCACGTTAGCCCTCGTGCGCGGCGCCAAGGCGTTGGCGTTGTTGCGGGGTCGCACGTACGCCACGCCGCAGGAGATCTTCGACCTTGCGCCCGAGATCCTGCGACATCGCCTGATACTGACCTACGACGCATTGGCCCGCGACATCTCCATCGAGCATGTGATCAGCCGTGTGCTCAGCACGGTGCCCACCATGTGGGTATCGCCGAAGCCGAACGACGCCACCTGGCGGAGCTGAGGTGGTGGCCGCTGGTTCGACGATCGACTGGCCGAACGGGCCGACCCCCGCATCGATCGCCGAGTTGCTGCGGTCGTTGGAGTTCGCCATCAACCGGCGGCTGGACGGTCGATTGCATGGCCAGCATCAGGGCATCACCCCGGGGCACGGCAGCGAGCCAGGCGAGTCGCGGACCTATCAGCCGGGTGACGACGTTCGCCGAATCGATTGGAACGTGACGGCACGAACACGAGAACTGCATGTACGCGACCAGATTGCCGATCATGACCTCGAGGCGTGGATAGTGGTCGATGTGTCTGCCGCGATGCACTTCGGCACACAGGGCACCACGAAGGCCCAGATCGCGCTCGCTGCGGCAGCGACCGTTGGCTTCTTGACGGCTCGCAACCAGAACCGATTGGGTTCCGTGCTGGTCGCCGGGCCCCACGTTCGGGTCACACCACCGCGACTCGGCCGCGACAATGTCCGGGCAATTCTGCAAGCAGTGGCCGATTCTCCCGACACCGAACAGCTCGGGCGAGGTGACCTTCCTGAGGCACTCCGTCGAGTCGGGGCGCTCAGCAAACGACGCGGCTTCGTCTGCGTGATCTCCGATTTCGCCGGTACGGATTGGTCACCGCAAATGTCGGCATTGGCGATGCGCCATGATCTACTGGCCATCGGCATCGTCGATCCACGCGAGTTCGATGTGCCGCCCATCGGCCTGGTCACGTTTTCTGATCCGTCGACCGGCGCAACCCGCGAGGTGATGGTCACCGACCACGTGCAGCGCCGGTTCGCCGACCTGGCAGCGCGCAGCCGGGTTGAACGCGAGCAGACGGTTCGCGCGTCGGGTGGCGACTGGCTGGAGCTGTCGACCGATGGCGACTGGCTCTCTGAGATCGCGGCTCACGTGCGTCGGCGCCGTCTAAGGCCGGCGATGGTGCACCGATGAGTTGGGACTTTCTCGCCCCAGAACGTCTGTGGCTGCTGCTGCTCATCGCCGGTCTCGTGGCGTTCTACATCGTCGCCCAACGTCGCCGGGCCGTCAACACGGTGCGCTTCACCCAGATCGAGATGCTCGAGCAGATCGCGCCTCGTCGGCCCGGGTGGCGTCGACACACGGTCGCAGGCGTGCAACTGGCGGCGCTCACCATCGGCGTGTTGGGAGCCGCCCAACCTGTCGAGCGTTCGACCACGCGTCCACGATCCGCAGGGATGATCATCTTGGTGTTCGACGTGTCGCTGTCGATGCAGGCGGAGGACGTCGCTCCCAACCGCTTGGAGGCCGCGAAGCGCGCCGGGGTCGACTTCGTCGAAGCGGTCGACGCCGATATCGATGTCGGGTTGATCTCGTTCAGTGGTTCGGTCGGTACCGACGTCGAACCGACGACCGATCGAAACCGGCTGACCACGGCGATCGACGAGTTACAACTCGGCGAGGGCACCGCGATTGGCGACGCAATTGCGGCGGGGGTGCGGCTGCTGCAACGCGGTGAACCGACCGAAGAATCACCGGGCACACTCGTGGTGCTGTCCGACGGCGAGACGACACGCGGACGAGCTACGGCCGAAGGCGCTCAGGTCGCAGCCGACGCCAATGTGCCCGTCTACACAATCGCGTTCGGCACCGAGAATGGGTTCATCGACAATCCCGACACCGGCCTGCCCGACCCGGTACCGGTGAAACTCGACGAGTTGCAGGGGGCTGCCGACGCCACTGGCGGCAAAGCCTACGTTGCTCCATCGGCCAGCGAACTGGGCGATGCCTACGACGACATTCGCGCCAACCTGCAGCAGACCACAGGTGACGCGGTGACCACGATCAACGAGCTCACGTGGCGGTACGCGCTGGCAGCGGTCGTGCTGCTGATGATCGCGTGTGCAGTCGGGCTGTGGTGGTTGCGCGGCCCGCTGTAGTCCAGGTCAGAACGAGTCTGCGACTGTCGCAGCTGCGGTGGTGATTCGTTGCGCACGAGCATCGGCGGCCAGGTTGGGGGCCATCTTGTTCATCACGTAGGCGACGGCCAACTGACGCTCGGGTTGGGCGAATGCGTTCGACCCGCCGGCACCGGAATGACCGAAGCTGCCCGGCCCGGAGTACGGCGTGAACATGCCGTGTGTCATGAAGCCCATGCCGAAAGTGGTCGGCATGATCAAGCACAGGTCAGGCTCGCCCGCCGGTGTGACCGTCGCTCTGGCCGCGTCGCACACTGTTGAGTTGACCAGGCGCACACCATCGATCGACGACATCGTCGCCGCGTACACCTTGGCAAGTGCTGCAGCGTTGGTGATTCCGTTGGCGGCGGGTATCTCGGCGGCGTGGACAGCACGGGTGTTGATCGCATCGTCATCGACGCTGAAGGCACCGTTCAACATCAGCGCCCGGCCCGCCCGAGTGTCGGGACCGAGGAACATCTCCATCATGGCGCGCACATGAGGAGGCGTCGCATCGCTGCCGGCGAGCGACCCGATCACTGGCGATACCCGATCCTCGAACTCCTCCGGCAGCCCGATCCACAAATCGACGCCCAAAGGGCCGGCGATCTCTTCTGCGACGAATCGACCAGGCGTCCGTCCATCGGTTCGGCGGATCAGTTCTCCTGCGAGCCATCCGAATGTGACCGCGTGATACCCATGCCCGGACCCGATCGGCCAATCCGGCTTGGTGTCAGCCAGCATGGTCGTCATCAACTTCCAGTCGAACGTGTCAACCAACGCGACCGGCACGTCGGGAGCAATCAACCCGCACTGATGGCTCAACAACTGAGCGACGGTTGCCTCGGCCTTGCCGTGCGCGGCGAACTCTGGCCAGTACGTAGCTACTTTCTCGTCGTAGTCGAGCAGGCCGCGGTCGACGCACATCGCCACGGCGATGGCGGTGATGCCCTTGGTCGTGCTGAAGATGACCTGCAACGTCGAGTCGTCGTACGGCCGCCCGGATGCGGCGTCGAACGATCCACCCCAGATGTCGACCACCTTCTCGCCGCGGTGATACACCGCGGCCGAGGCGCCGACCTCCTCGCCGAGCTCGAAGTTCTTCTCGAAGGCCACCTTGACCGGCTCCCACCCGACTGCGACGAAGCCGTCCGCGTTGATTCTCGTCATACTTTGACGGTACCGGGATTCAGGCGTCGTCGACGATCGCCCGCAGGGTCTCGATCTGCTGCACCGCATCGGGTCCGATCGGGTTCACCGACAGGACGGTCACTCCGGCTTCCTTGAATGAACCGACCCGCTCCTTGATGTAACTCGCCGGGCCGACCAGGTGCGACAGCTCCAACCATTCGCCCGGCACCCGCGCCGCGGCCTCGTCTCTCTTGCCGTCGAGGTACAGGTCCTGGATGTCGATGGCTTCTTGTTCGTACCCGTAGTCGCGGCAGATGTCGTTGTAGAAGTTCTTGCCACGGGCACCCATGCCACCGACGTACAGCGCCGTCATCGGCCTGGCGAAGTCGAGGATCGCGTGTTGCTTGTCGCCGACCAGATCCTCGCCAATCGCCAGCATGCCACCGGCAGAGATGTCGAGACGCGCTCGCGAAGGATCACGCTTGGCCAGCCCAGCCTTCAGGTGATCGCCCCACACACGCTGGAACTTCTCGGGAATGAACATGATCGGCATCCAGCCGTCGGCCATCTCGGCCGTTGCCGTCACGCTGAGCCCCTTCAGGCTGGCCCACCAGATCGGGATCTCGCTGCGGACCGGATGGTTGATCAGCTTCAGCGGCTTGCCGAGACCTGTCCCCTGCCCTGGCGGAAGCGGAGCCTGGAACGTCTGGCCCTGATAGTCGAACTTCTCCTCACGCTTCCAGATCATGCGGCATGCTTCGATGTACTCCTTGGTCCGCTGCATCGGCTTGTCGTACTTCACTCCATGAAAGCCTTCGATCACCTGCGGACCACTCGCACCGAGACCGAGAATGAATCGGCCGTCGCTGACGTAGTCGCACCCGGCCGCGGTCATCGCCATCAGCGCCGCGGTACGCGAGAAGACGTTGACGATGCCGGTTCCGATCTCGACTCGCTCGGTCTTGGCGGCGAGGTACCCGATCTGACTGATCGCGTCGAAGGTGTATGCCTCGGCAACCCACACCTGGTCGAGGCCCGCTTTCTCGAGTTCGACGACTCGCTGCGCGGCCTCTTTGAAGCCGGCTCCGTAGTTGATCATCATCGACAACTTCATGGCTCGACCCTACGCACTTCCGCGAGGCGCGGACTGATTGAGATTGCCCGACCGGAAGCCTTCGAGGTCGAGGGTGACGTAGGTGTAGCCGGCGGCCTTGGTGGCTGCGACCACGTCACCCCGACATGACACCACGTCGGCGAGTCGATCGAGCGGCACCTCGATGCGAGCCGTGTCGCCGTAGTGGCGCACCCGCAACTCGGCGAAACCGAGTCGCTTCAGCGCTGCCTCGGCGCGATCCACCTGGGTGAGCAATGCCACAGTCACCTCCGTTCCGTACGGGACCCGGCTGGCTAGGCATGCAGCGGCGGGCTTGTCCCAGGTACGAAGGCCGAGCGCCAGCGATGCCGCACGCACATCGGCCTTGGTGAACCCAGCGGTCACCAGCGGAAAGGCGGCGCCGGCCTGGCTCGCGGCTCGCTGCCCCGGGCGATGATCGCCGAGATCGTCGAGGTTGACGCCGAGCACCACAGTCGCTCCGGTGGCATCGGCGATCGGCCCGACGACGTCCATCAACTCGGCCTTGCAGTGATAGCAACGGTCGGTGTCGTTGATGCGATACGCGGCGCGTTCCATTTCGTGGGTGAC
>JANOJI010000198.1:0-2503 GCA_031408175.1 Ilumatobacteraceae bacterium | reverse complement strand
TCGGCGACGGCGAAGAGCGGTCCACGCCCTTCCGACGTGAACGAGACGGCGACCACCGCAAGAACGAACAGCTGCAACGTCGCTGTTCGCACACCAAATCGAAGGGCGCCCCATACCGCCGCAGGCAGCACCATGAAAGGCAGCGGCACCGAACCTTCTGGCGCGAACACGACGAACAACATGGCCAACGTGACGATCCATTGACCGACACGTTCGGCCGATCTGCCGATCTGCCGAGCATCGACGGCCATCGTCAATGGTGCGATGACCAACACCGCGGCACCGTGCGAGGCGGCGACCAGGCGCCAGACGGACAGGAAGCTTCCGTCCCCGAGCACCACGACGGCCATCGCCGCACCGGTAGCGATGACAACCGCACCTGCCGCAGCCGCAGCAATCAGCCGCCACACATCCTCCAGTGCACGCAACTCGGGCCGACCCGACCGACGAGTCAGTATCCACCCTGCGACCGCAGCCTCGAGTCCGTTCGAGATCGCAAAACACATCGACAGACCGACGCCTCGGTCGCCCAGGAAGTTTGCGGCGCCGGATGCCACAACCACGACGCCGATCAACCATGCACGATGACGCCAGTACTTGGCGACGATCGCCACCGACAGTCCCGCCGCGGGCCACCACACCGCCGTGGCCAACTGCTCCGGAGCCAATACGACCGCGAAGAAACTGAGCCCGAACACGGCCAACGCGAACAGCCCGAGACCGGGCCAAAATCCGGCTGGCCGTGGAGACTCGAGCAGCTGCTCATCTGGCCCTTCACCCGGTGTCGTGAGCTGGCCACCATGCGTTTCGACATGGTCGCTGGAGGGTCGTCGAGCATCAGTCGTCGCACCATCACCCACAGACACGAGCACCTCGCTTCTCAGGCTCTGTACCCCCGCACCGCGGAAAGCAAACATTCGTCCAAGAGGGCCCCGACACAGCGACCATGCCGAACGATTTCGACGAAGCCCAAACCTTCGCGCTCATCTTCTTCGTCATCCTGGCCGCGTTCATCTTGATCCCATGGTTCGTCGAACGCCGCCGCAGCACGGGTGGAGCGACACGGTCGCTGCCTCGATGGGTCGCAGCGGCGCCAAGTCCGTCTGGTGCGAAACGAGCGATCCGCCCAACTGCGACAGCGACTGAACCGATCCTTCAGCGAAGTGGGCGGAAGAAGGCGCGCAGTTCGTCGACCAACAACGCCGGTTCCTCCAGCACGGGGAAATGGCCGCCGGAAGGCATCTCCGACCACCGCACGACGTTGTACAGCCGTTCCGCCCATGGCCTCGGTACTCGGCGAACGTCTCGCGGGAAGATCGCACAACCGGCCGGGACGTCGATCCGCCCTTCGGTCGACGGTGTCGATGCCCGCTCGTGGGCGCGCTCGAAGTACAGCCGGGAGGCCGAGGCAATCGTGCCCGTCACCCAATACGTAGTGATCTCGGCGAGCAACTCGTCGCGAGTGAAACTGGATTCGACGTCGCCGTCGCAATCGCTGTAGGAACGGTACTTGTCGACCAGCTAGGCGGCCAGCCCGGCAGGGGAGTCGTTCAATCCGAAGGCAAGGGTGTGCGGCCGTGTGCTGTTGATGGGGACGTGGACCACGGTGCCCTTGGCCTGGTGGCCGGCCCTGTCCTGCAAGCCCCTGCGGTCCGCGTCGCTGAGGACATCGTGTTCGCCGTCGGGCGGTGGCTCGCCGAGCGGCATGGTCAGATGGAGGCCGCACACGCGGCGACCGCGATCGGCTCGGGCCAGCTCGGTGGTGATGATCGCGCCCCAGTCACCGCCGCCTGCGCCATAGCGCTCGTACCCAACGCGATTCATCAGCCCAGCGAAGGCGGCCGCAATACGTCGCGGTCCCCAACCAGGCGCGACTGTCGGTCCGGAGAACCCATAGCCAGGTATCGAAGGCGACACGATGTGGAACGCGTCGGCGGCGTTGCCACCGTGAGCGACCGGATCGATCAGTGGCCCGATGACCTTGACGAACTCGAAGATCGATCCCGGCCAACCGTGGACGAGCAGAAGTGGAAGTGCATGGGGGTTCGGGGATCGGGCATGGAGAAAGTGGATCGGCTGACCCTCGACGTCGGCCCGATACTGATCGAAGGAGTTGATGATCGCTTCTTGGGTGCGCCAGTCGAACGTCGTTCGCCAGTACTCGCACAGCTCGCGGAGGTACGTGCGGCTTACACCGAGATCCCACCCGTTCTCACCGAACGAGTCGAAGTACCGAGTCCGCCCGAGCCGGTCGCGGAGATCGACCAAGGTCTCTTCGGGCACGGCGACAGTGAAGGGCGTGGCGAAGTCCACAGCGGACTCTTTCAGATCCTACGTGATCAGGTCCTGCGAGCCCGCGAGCGCTGGGCGGCGCGTGCTCCTTGGACGAGCAAGCCGGCGAAGGCTGCGGTCCATGCGGCCAGCGCGACAGCGAATGTGATCTTGGGGGCCCACTCGAGTGCGTCGAGTTCCACGACGGTGCGCATCTTGAACGTCGACACGC
>JANOJI010000193.1:0-2001 GCA_031408175.1 Ilumatobacteraceae bacterium | reverse complement strand
GCAGCGTTGCCTCCAACTCGGTCGAGCCGGTTGCCTTGGCCCATTGCACCGGCAGGGCCGGGAACGAGTAGTCGCCGAGGTCGGCGGGATGGTAGTCCTCGGCTCGGCGTTTCATGGCCGCTTCGATGGCTGGGGCCAGGCGTTGCTGCTTGGCCTTGACCTGCGCTTCGTCGCGGTCGAGGAACTCGGGCAACAGCTCGCGGCCGAAGATCTCGATCGACTCCATGATGTGCTCATGTTCGTTGCGACCGGCCTGCAACACGAAGATCACCTGGTCGACACCTGCTTCTTCGAAGCGGCGAAGGTACTCGCGCACCTGGTCGGGGGTGCCGACGCTGCCGCGCAGGCCGGTTGAATCGCCAGCGGCCTGCTTGGCGCCAAGGGTGTCGACGCGCTGTCCGGCGCGGACTGCGGCGGCTATTGCTTCCGCGTCGTAGCCCTGCGCGGCGCGCCGCTCGACGTACTGCGACCACACATCGGTCTTGCCTGGCTGATGTTCTCCAAACACGTAGAAGTGGCCGAGCGAGTATCCGAAGAAGTTGGCGCCTTCGGTGCCGCGGCGAATCGCTTCGTCCTCGTCGTGGTGCAGCATCATCGGGCTGACGCAGGCGACCTGCGGATTGACACTGAAACCGACTGGCCGGCACTTCTCCGCGAAGGTGCGTTCGTACTCGGTGACCCAGTTGACGGCTTCCTCCGGGTCGATGAATGCGAACGTCAGCGCACCCATGCCCTTCTCTGCTGCCAGCAGGATCGTCTCACGGCGACTGCACGCCACCCACAATGGAGGGTGTGGCTTCTGCATCGGCTTAGGGATGACATTGCGCGGCGGCATCTGCACGTACTTGCCGTCGACCCCGGTGAACGGCGTCTCGGCCATGCATCGGACGGCAACTTCGAGCCCCTCCAGCCACTGCTCGCGCTTCTCGAGCGGGTTGACACCGAAGCCGGCGAGTTCGGCCTCGCTCGACGACTCGCCGCTCCCGAACTCGACGCGACCGCCGCTGACGAGATCGAGCATGCTGACTCGCTCCGCTGTGCGCGCCGGATGGTTGAACTTCGGTGCAGTCAAGATGATGCCGTGGCCGAGGCGCATGTTCTTGGTGCGCTGGCTACAGGCGGCCAGGAACACCTCGGGAGCCGACGAATGGCTGTACTCCTCCAGAAAGTGGTGTTCGACCTCCCACACGTACTGGATGCCCAGCGAGTCGGCGAGCTCGACTTGGTCGAGCGCATCTTGGATCAACTGATGTTCGGTACCGTCGTCCCACGGCCGACCGATCTGGTGCTCGTAGAAGACGCCGAACTTCATCAGCGAGCCGCGGCGGCCACCGCGTCGACCAGCTGATCGATGTGCTCGTCGCGGATCACCAGCGGCGGGCAGAACACCAACCCGTCGGCGAGCGCGCGGACGATGACCCCGCCGGTGTTGAGCATGTGATCGCGCATCACCTTGGCATCCTGGTCGGGACGCACGGCGAGGGCCCACATGCCGCCGATGCCACGGACGGACTGCACGACGCCATCGGCTGCGAGGGCCTGGAGCCCGCCGCCCAACCGGTCGCCGATGTGCTTGGCACGCTCGACCAGACCCTCGCGGCGAATGATCTCCAGGTTCTTCAGCCCGGCCGCACATGCTGTTGGATGCCCGGAGTAGGTGAAGCCGTGCATCAGGAAGAAGTCGGGGTCGGACTCCAGTGCTGCGGTGGGGGCGAGGCCCACGAATACGCCGCCAAGTGGGATGTAGCCCGAGGTGATCCCCTTGGCGAAGGTCGCAAAGTCGGGTGACACGCCATAGTGGTGGGCTGCGAACCAGCTGCCGGTGCGGCCGTACCCGGTGATGACCTCGTCGAAGATGAGGTACGCGCCGTGCTGGTCGCACAACTTGCGCAGCGACTGCAGATAGCCGTCGGGCGGCGGGAAGACACCGCCGGCGCCCTGCACCGGCTCGGTGATGATGGCCGCGACCTCGTTGCTGCGCTGGCTCATCAGGGTGGCCAC
>JANOJI010000178.1:0-9983 GCA_031408175.1 Ilumatobacteraceae bacterium | reverse complement strand
GCCGATCGACTTGAACAGCTTCCATTTCGTGTTGACTCGGGCACCGATGATGAAGACAACGAAGTCGCCTTCGATCTCCGCGGTCCAACGCCCTTGCTTGATGTCGGCCATGACGCTCCTTTATCCGTCGAACATCGTCATGGGAAATCATCGCGCGCCGAGACGTCTGGCCCTGCGGGTGTGGACCACTCCGGTTCACCATGACATTCACGTCAGCCTGCAAACGAACAGCCCACCCCTACCGTTCCTGTTCCAATGGCGACACGGTCTCGTCAACGCCATGATCACCCAATCCCACGCCGGGACGCTCATGGCCAGGATCGTCGCTGCTAGTGCCATCACCCACAACGACGGCACACCCGCACGGTTCACACCGCACGATTTCCGGAGGATCTTCGCCACCGCCGCCGTCGCCGCCGGACTCCCCGTCCACATCGCCGCCAAAGTCCTCGGGCACGACAACCTCAACACCACCCAGGGCTACGTCGCCGTCTACGACCACGACGTCATCGAACACCACCGTGCCTTCATCGCCCGCCGCCGTCAACAACGACCCAGCGCCGAGTACCGCGACGTCACCGACGCCGAATGGGATGGGTTCCTCGCTCACTTCGAGAAACGCAAAGTCGAGCTCGGAACCTGCGGCCGCGCCTACGCCACCCCCTGCGTCCACGAACACGCCTGCATCCGATGCCCACTGCTGCGACCCGACCCCAAGCAGCTCGAGCGAAGGTGGGCCCTGCCGGTGAGGAGCCAGTTCACGGATGAAGGCAAGCACAACCGGGTAGTCGATCGCGCCGAGCGGGACCAGTCAGGCTTTCAGACAGATCGCACACCGTCACTCGCCGTCGTCGTAGAGAACCGGCTCGCCCGTCCGCATCGCCGTGATCGCATCGCGGATCATGCGGTTCCAGTCCATCCACCAGAACTTCTGGCCGGCGTCCAGCTCCGCGCCCCAACCGACGAGGGTCTGCTCGACGGCAGCCTCGATCTGCGCTTGGCTTGGTGCGCTCGGTGTCGTCGACATGGGACCCACGGTAGGCGGTGACCATCGCTAGAGAAGGCGGCATTTCGGCACGCTGCTCAATCGATCTCCTGTCGCCTCAGCCGAGTCGGTCAGCGCAGATCCGCTGCCGTTCTCCATTCCTGAACGAGCTCGGCCGCTAACACAGCGCCAGCGAGATTCTCCGGCAGGATCGCAACAACGTCGTCGACGCCGGTGACAGACGCCGACCGGATCGCCTGAAACCGATGCTCGTGAGCGGCTTCACCGATGTCGTGCGTGAGCTGAAGGTCGTCACGCACAAGTTCATCGGGCTCTACGCCAAGGGCCTGCAACGTCTCGGCGTCTGTGAGATCCAGCACCTTTGTGAGCGCCGCCGTGATCAGCCACAGTTCGCGCGGAAGCAGATCCTCGACCCCCAACCCCTGTCGGCGCGCCTGCCGCGTCAGTTCCGCGACGACACACGGTCGCGTCGTGCACAGGTAGACGACGGGGTAGCTGTGGGGCCGGTTGAACCGTCCGCCGAATCGACGGGCTCCGTCGCCGCTTCGCGGATCGAAGCCGCCGGCCTGATTGCGGTAGCCCTTCACCGACAGCCCACTGCCGGTGAGCGTGGCGATCTTGCTCAGGGCTAACTGGGGCATGTCAGCCAGTGACACCCTCTGCGATGGCGAGCAAGAGGTCGATGACACTCTGGTAACGACCTTGAGCGATGAGATCGAGCGGCTTGTCGTATCCGAGGTCTGGATTCGGAGAACGCAACCAGAGACGAGCAGCGTTGTCGCGCATCACTCTCCTCGCGAGGTCGACAACGGCGCGAAGCTCGAGGAGCCGTTCCTCCGCCTCACGGCGTGGAGCAGTCTGTTCGGCCTTCCATCGGCTGACGCTCCTCGGGTTCGTGTCGCTGACACGAGCGATGTCGGCAGTGTCGACCACGTCGCCCTCGTAGAGATGGACGAGCAGTGCAGTGAGTGTCGTCATAGGTTCCTCGTCGAGATAAAGTGTAGCAAAACGTCGCGTGTTTGTCGTATCATACGTCGAACACTTGTCAAGGAGAAATCCATGGACCTCGAACTCGGCCACGGCTTCATCCCCTCGCATCGGCGAGGAGAACTACAAGGCGGTCGACCGTTGCGTCGGTCCGGCGGATCTCTTCAACCCCGATCCGCTCGACTTGCCGTGGGCAATCATTGATGGTGCCTGGGCGGAAGGACGGCCGGCGCTCCTCGACACGCTCCGGAACCACAGGACCAAGTTGCTCGTCGACACCCATGGGTGGAGATACAGATACGGCGCGACCTTCGAGATTGCAAAGCAGCTTGAACCTCGCGAAGTCCGTTAGAAGTTCCGTTAGAAGTCGACGCCGTGAACGACGAAGCCCAGGTCCGGCATAGGGCCTGACCTGGGCTTTCTTGGTGGCGGGGGCAGGATTTGAACCTGCGACCTTCGGATTATGAGCGTGACGATGACGTTGGCCGTGGTTGACCATCACGCCTGTTTGGCAACCGCTGCCTGCACCTTTTGTCTTGCGGTCTGCGCCTTCGTCTACCGTGATTGACAGGCATGACGCGCGACGTCGGTTGCAGTCTCGGTTGCAACACATCCGTCGAGAGGGAGCTCTCCGCCCGTCTCATGGGCTTGTATCTACTGGAAAGGTAGTGTGACAGTAGGTTTCCAGTAGATAGGCGGTGGCAATGACGTCGACGGCGGCGGTAGAAGCGGCATTGCGAAGCAGCACCGACCAACGAGCAGCAGGACTGCTCGCACTACGAGAAGACCAGTGGTTCGAGAAGAAGTCAAGCCGTATCGACGCTCGAGCCCTCGCCCAGTCCCTCGTCGCGATGGCCAATGCTGACGGCGGGACGCTAATCGTTGGACTCCATGGCAATCTCATTGACGGTGTCGATGGAATCGGCGGCAAGCTCAACGACTTGCAGCAGGCGTCACGCGACTTCTGCGAACCTCGTGTTCCCGAAACGAGCAAGGTCGTCGACTGCATCTTCCGGCTTGAGCGGCGAAAACTGCTGGTGTTTGGTTCGCTCGATCCTCAGCGGACATCCGGTCCCCTCGCCTCGACAGATCGACTCTCTCGGCCCACGACCAGCCGAGTTGCCGCGATGCTGTTCACCTCTAAGGGCATGGGCCACGGCTAACGCACGCAATAAAAAAGCCCTCCTTCGCGCACTGCGCTTGGGAGGGTTTGGCTGCGCGTTAACGCGCAACTTCAGTTGGGAACAGCGGGCACCGGCAGGTGGCCCAGCGAGATCACGTCGGCGCGCGGGGTGCCTTCCGTGAAGACCGCCGCGGTGCCGATGTGGGTGCCTCCGGCATGCTCGATGAACTTCTGGAGCACGTTCTCGGTGGCGCCGCTGGAGACGACGTCGTCCAGGATGATCACGAAGGCGTCCTTCATCATCGCCAGCGATTCCTCGTCCATGTGCAGCTGCTGCGGGTTGCTGGTGACGGTGGTGACGTCAATCGACACCATGTTCGTCATGTACGGCTTGATTTCCTTCACGGCGACGACGGCGGGAATGCCCGCGGCCTCGGAAGTTGCCTGCAGCAGCCCTTCGGCCTTGCCGGCTGCCATAAGAATGACCGTGGCTTCCTTGGGGAACTTCGCAGCCAACAGCTGGGCGCAGCTGCTGTTCAGGCCGGTCTTGCCACGCGGATTGAAGAGGGCGAGATCGGTGCCTTTGACGTTGACAATCGGCAACGACAGCACAATGCCGCTGCTGCCGAGTGCCACGTGATAGGACTTTTGAGACATAGGTTGCTCCTTTACTTTTCGGATTCCTGCGCGGGGAAGGCCGCGCGAAGCAGCTGCATCAGCGCGGGAATCAGCTGCTGTTCGCGGGAAACATATCCCGCAGTAACGATGCTGTGGGGATCGAATGCCGACCCGCCCAGCAGTTCGGCGATCACCTCGCCACGCCCACCCAGCGTTCACGATCCACCCCGCGAGCTCGGCCTGGCTGATCGCCTCGCCGTGACGAAGCTCGAACAGCCGGATCTCCTCCAATGTCTCGGCACGCAGACCGGCCAGACGCTCAGCAGCAGCACCAGGCTTCGCGACCACCACGGCGTCGCGGAGTTCGGAGAACTTGGTTCGTGCCATCAGATCAATCCTTCCTCACCGAGTTCCCGCAGGTACGCGTCATACAGGTCATCAGCGAGCGGCACCGCCCACGCGGGACCAGTCGTCCACTCACCGCTCCTGTCGCCACCGAGCAACAGGATCGCCTGGCGACGCAGATCGAACGAGACCAGCACGCGTAACGCTGCACCCTTGGCCGCTCTCAGCACCTTCATCGACTGATGACGGAACTGTGGATCCGGTCCACCACCGGGCCACCGAGATCCGGACGTACACCAGATGCACGCGGCGATCGACGTGCTCGAAGCTGCGCCCCCAACGGTCGACGCTGCGGGGTTGGGCAATACTGATGCGGTGACCGAGGTCGTTTGTCCGTCGATCGTCGGGCGCGACGGCGAGTGGTCGGAGCTGGTGCAGTGTCTCGACGACAGTGCGGTCGGTCGTGGCGGGCTCGTCGCGGTGGTGGGCGAGGTCGGCATCGGTAAGACACGTCTCACACGTGAGCTTGCCGACCATGCTCGCTCAGGTGAGATGAGGGTGCTGGTCGGTAGGGCAGTCGAGACCGGGGCGGCGACGCCGTTCCGAGCGTTGTTCGAGGCGTTGTCGGGGTACTTCCGAGGGGCCGGGACCGACGCTCATCCGGAGCTGGAACGTCTTCGTTCCACGTTGGCTCTGCTGGTGCCCGAGTGGCGGGTGCCGGGCGAGGAACCGTACCGCGCGTCGCCGATGGAGCTAGGAGAAGCGCTCGTTCGGCTCCTCTCCGGCATCGCCGGCGAGACGGGCTGCGTGCTGATCCTGGAGGACCTGCACTGGGGGGACCCGGACACGGCGGCAGTGGTCGAGTACATCGGCGACAACCTGACGGGCACGCGTGTGCTGTGCGTGGTCACGCTGCGTCCTGATGTGGGAACTCCGGCGTTGCGCGTGGTGACCGAACTGATGGGGCGCCGCAGCGCGCGCGTGATCGAGTTGCGGCGGTTGACGATCGACGAGACGGCGGCCATGGCGCGGCTGTGTCTCGGTGGTCGTGAACTCCCCACCGACATCGACGTGTATGTGCGCGACTTCTCCGATGGTTTGCCGTTCCTGGTCGAGGAGCTGATGGCGTCTGCGGTGGATGCGGGCTCGATCGTGCTCGGCGCGGAAGGTTGGGGGATCGGGCGCGGCGGCTTGCCGTCGATCCCACCGCGCTTCGTCGAATTGGTCCGCCGGCGCATCGCAGCGCTCCCTGATGATGCCGCTCGGGTGCTGTCTGCAGCGGCGGTCCTTGGGCCACGGATCGACCCCGGCCTGCTGCGGGTGGTCACCGGACTGTCGGGCGACACGACGATCACTGCCCTGCGACTGGGCATCGATCACCAGCTGGTCACCACCGACCCCGCGGATGATCGGCAGTTCGTCTTCCGACACGCGCTCACACGCGACGCGGTGCTCAGCCTGTTGCTGCCATTCGAGCTGATCGATGTGTCCCGACGCGCGTTCGAGGCGATCGAGCGCCACCATCCCGACTTCCCGGGTGTGCTGTGCGAGCTGGCGGCCTCGCTCGCCGAGGTGATCGACGACCATCTGCGCGCCGCCGAACTGTGGCTGTTGGCGGGCCGGCGAGCGTTCGAGACGGGTGCGATGTCGAGCAGCGCACCGATGCTCGAGCGCGCCTGGGCGACGACCGACCCGAGCCAAGCGATCTGGCACGAGATCGGCCGTGTGCTTGTCCAGGTGCTGAGAACGAGTGGCCACGTCGACCAGGCGTTGGAGGTCGGAACTCGGCTGCTGGCGTCGTCAGCCACACCGTTCGACGAGATGCATGCGCAGCTCGAACTCGCGCGAGCCGCCACCACCGCCGGCCGCCGGGAACAGGCCGCAGCGCACCTCGACTGGGCGGTTCGGATCGCTGCGACGACATGCAACTCGCCGGACGCCCTGATCGACCTCACCGCAGCGGAGATCGCCGTTGGACGCGGCCGGTTCGACGATGCCCGCGCCCGCGCCGAGTCGGCGGCACTGCAAGCTGAACTCGAAGGTGACCCCCGACTCGTCGGCGATGCATGGCTGGTGATCGGGCGCTGTGCCCGCATGATCGACGGGAGCGATCCGGCGGTCGCGTTCGATCGGGTGATCGCCATCGGCCGTGACCACGGGTTCACCACGCTGGCGCTGCGGGGCGAAATGGAACGAGCCTCACTCGATTGCTGGAACCTCCTCCCCGTCGACCGACTCCTGGCGGTACGCGAACGTGCCTCCGGCATCGGCGCGCTCGTGGATGCGGCGCATCTCGACAACCTTCTCGCATGGACCGCCCGGGATCGATGGCTTCCGGACGACGTGGATGCCGCGGCCGGCCGGTGCGCCGAGCTCGCAGGCAAGCTCCATCTCGATGTGCTCCATGGCATGGCCCTTGGGGCCAGTGCTGCAGCCGCCGCCCAGCGCGGCGACCGCGAACGAATGGAGGCCAAGATCGCCGCAGCACTCGAGGTGAGCGCCGGGCATCCGGATGTCGCGGCCGCATGTGCAATGGCACGCGTGTGCCTGTCGCTCGAGCGCGACGACCTCGCCCGAGTCTCGTCGGCACTGGACCTGACCATGGGCCGCTTGGGTGACGCCGCAGCCATCGGCGGACCGGAGCGGGGCCTGTGGACCCTTCTGCGCATCATCGAGCAACGGGGCACTCCCAGGATGATCGCCGACCTCGAAGCATCGCCGGCGTTCACCCTCGTCGCGAACAAGGCCTACCGTTCGTACGCACTCGCGGTGATGGCCGGCCGCGCCGGCGATCACCTTGCCGCAGCGGAGTACATGGCCGAGGGGGACGGCGCAGTGACGCCGCTCACCTGGTTCCAACACCACGCGCGCCGATTGATCGCCGAGTCGGCACTGGCCGACGGGTGGGGCGATCCCATCTCGTGGCTCCGCGACGCAGTGATCTACTTCGAGCTACAGGGGCCCGACCGGCTCGCGTCGAGGTGCCGAGCGATGCTGGCCGGAGCGGGAGTGGCGGCTCCGCGACGCACACGTGAACGGGGACACGATGTTCCGACCGACCTCCTCGCTACGGGGATCACCGCCCGCGAGGTCGAGGTGCTCGAACGACTCGCGGCCGCCCACTCGACGAAGGACATCGCGGCTCAGCTGTTCCTGTCGCCGAAGACCGTCGAGCGCCACATCTCGAACCTCGCCGTGAAGTTGGGCCTCGACGGACGCGCTGCGCTCGTGGCATTCGCTGCTGCCAGAGCGGCCAGGCTCGACCGCTGACACGTCAATGGGGGCGGTGACCGGTTCGGATGGGGGATGCCCCGATGTCGCGCACGCAGGCGACAGCGCACCATGTGACTGCCCGGAAGGACCGGGTTCTCGACAGCGCCGAAAGGTACCGCACATGCAGTTCATCGCCATCCTCGAGGTCGACGACGTCGACCACTGGTTCGCTTCGGCAGACCGCCCCGCCTTCTTTGAATCGCGAGGCATGAAGGCCACCCCGTTCCGCAACCCGGCCGGCGACGGCACGACGGTCGCCCTCTTGGTGGAGGCGCCCGACATGCAGGCGCTGCAGTCGGAACTCGCCACGCCCGAGGCCGCCGAGACTCAGGTCCGCGACGGCGTACGCGTGGCCAGCATCAGGATGTTCGCTGACGCCTAGATCACGCGGTGACCAGCGCCGGTAGCCCCGCCTCCTTGGGGCTACCGGCATGCAAGGGTGTCGCCCCCATTTCCGAACACAGGCAGGCAAGGACATTCGCCGACCGCTGCATCCGTGCACGTACGAAGCAGCCGCAGAGCGACGAACACCTCGACGAACTCCGACGGTGGCGACGACAGCTCGGGCGCGACGGGCTGCCGTGCGGGCCCGACGACTGGATGTTCTGCAACACCACCGGCCGGTTCCTCAACCCCGAATCGATCAGCCAACTCTTTGACCGCATCGTCCAACGCAGCGAGCTACCACAGCGCCGCGTCCGACCGGAGTATCGCGCCCCTGTTCTTGCCCCTGTTGCGCCCCCGTTCGATGCGGGTCCCATAGGGGCCAGTCGCAGACGTTCGTGACCGATCTCTACTAGACGACCGAATCGCTAAACGTTGAAAGACCAGGGCTTCCGTGAGGAAGCTCCTGGTCTTCCATCAGTGGCGGGGGCAGGATTTGAACCTGCGACCTTCGGGTTATGAGGACGCCGGTCATCGTCCGCACCCGTCGGCGCCAAGCGGTGTACGTCCTGCTCAGGCAGCGATTCGGTCGAACTCGTGTCGGCGCTCGTCCGTACCCGTCGGCCGGTGTAAGTCAGATTCGCGTTGACAAACCGTTGACAGGGGCCAGCGGGGTCGCACCCACCAGCGCCGACGGACGCCGACGACAAGCCCCGCAGTCAGGCAGCGTTGTCGTGGCCGACGTGGATCGGACCGGTTCAGCCCGGCGACTACGATCGCCGACCGCCATGACTTCGCTGGCCGACACCGTCCTTCCCCTTGTCCGGACACGGGCGGATCTGCACCGGTGGAGCGCGGCAAACGAGCACGGACGCCAGATGCACGAGGCGATCGACGTGCTCGAAGCTGCGCTCCCGACCACAGACCCTTCTGATGTGTACGCGGTGGTGCATGCTGCGTTGGCAAGCGCGGTCAAGGTGATCGCCCGCGCCGACGACTCCAGCGGGATCATCGGCGACGCGTGTCATCGACTGCTCACGCTGCATCCGAGGACCGCAGCGTCGGCCGGTGTCGCTCCGAGCAACTTGGTTGACTGGATGATGAAGTTCCAGTTCGACGGGGACGTCGACTACTTCCCAATCGACCCGATCGCCTACGCCCCCGCCCTGGGAGATGAGGGGGTGAAGGCCTACCGGAAACGCCTCGATGCGGTGCGGGCCACCCTCGGGCCGGAACCAACCGAGTCGGACCCCTGGTCGGTTCCCGATCGCCACGAGCGTTGGGTGCTGGACTGGAACGACCGACGGCTTGCGGTGCTCGACCGCGACGTCGACGCCATCGTCCGCACCCATGCCCGCGACCGCAAGGTCGCCGCGTGGCTCCAGGACACCGCTCAGGCGTTCGAGGAGATCGGCGAGATCGACCTCGCCATCGACTGGGCCCATCAGGCGACCGACCACGGTCCCGGGCACCAGTCTCTCAAGGCTGCCGACTACTGGTGCGACCTGCTGACACGACACCGCCCAGCCGAGCTGTTGGCGGCACGAGAAGAAGTGTTCCGACGGTGGCCATCGGCAACCACCGCGACACGTCTCCACCGGGCAGCCGGCACCTCGTGGCACGACTACCACGACACCGTCCTTGCCGCACTGGCCGCGAGGCCAGATCAATCCGTGCTGTTCTCGATCGACACGCTCAACGATCCCAACCTTGCCTGGGAGCAGGCACACGCCCTCGGTCTCGACGACGACCGCGTCTGGGTCGAACTCGCGACCGCATACGAACCAGTCAACCCGCTCGCCGTACTGCCGATCCACCGACGACTCGTCGAGCACGAACTCGTGAACGCCGACGCCCACCACTACCGGCTGGCCGCCCGCCGGCTCGCCAAGATGCGCAAGCTCGCCGCCGGGACCGACCAGGCAGCCGGGGTCGACTCGTTCATCGCCGGCCTACGCGACACCCACCGCCGGCGTCCGCGGCTCCAGCAGGAGTTCGACCGCGCTCGACTGCCCTGACGCTCGCCGCCGACCAGCGGCGCGCCGAGCTCGGGTACCATGTCGACATGGCCAAGACCGCCGACGACCTGCGCGAGGAGGTGCTCGCGCTCCCCGTCCAGGAGCGAGCGCGGATCGCCTCGGACCTGCTCGCCAGTCTCGACAGCGAGACGGTCGACGAAGAAGAGATCGACCAGCTGTGGTCGGCTGAGACGCAACGACGAGCAGCGATGCTCGAATCCGGCGACGC
>JANOJI010000162.1:0-1966 GCA_031408175.1 Ilumatobacteraceae bacterium | reverse complement strand
CGAGCATCACTTCTTGCCCTTCTTGTCGGCGCCGACTTCGAGCTCGGGGGCCTCGGGCACGGTTTCCATCCACTCACCGAGCTTGGTCTTATCGTGTAGCAGGTCGGCGATCTTGGGCTCGCTGTACTCGTACTCGGGACTCCAGAACAACGCATCGAACGGACACACCTCGACACAGATGCCGCAGTACATGCACAGGGCATAGTCGATGTCGAAGCGGTCGACGATGTTGACCTTGCGGGGCGCGCCACCGGCCCGGCGCGGTGGCGCCAGGGTCTTGTGAGCCTCGATGTAGATGCACCAGTCGGGGCAGCTGCGAACGCACAGCATGCACGACGTGCAGTTGTCTTCGCGCAGGGCGATGACGCCGCGCGAGCGAACAGGCGGCGCCTCCTTCTCGTGCGGGTACTGAACGGTGTTCGCGCCGCCGCCCATCTTCTTCGGCGTCATCGTGTGCGCCAGCGTCTTGAACGTGACGCCGAGGCCCTTCATCAACCCAGGGAGCTGTGGCTTGCCGGCCATCAGAACACCACCTTCAACACTGCAGTCACCATGATGTTGAGCAATGCGACCGGGATCAGCACCTTCCACGCGAACCGCTGCAGTTGGTCCTCGCGAAAGCGTGGGTAGCTGAACCGAATCCACATCATCAGGAAGGTCAGCACCAACATCTTGGTGAACATGATCAGCGGCCCGGCAACGTTCATCCAATTGTCGATGTCGTCGAGACTCGTCCAGCCGAACCAGTTGAACGGCACCCCCCAGCCGCCCAGGAACAAGATGCTGGCGACCAACGCGAAGACGCCCGCTGTGGCGAACTCGGCAATGAAGAAGATCAGGAAGCGGAAGCCGGAGTACTCGGTCATGTAGCCCGACACCAACTCGGACTCGGCGATCGGCATGTCGAACGGCACCTGGGTGAGTTCGGCCTGCACGGCGATCATGAACACGATGAAGCCGACGAACTGAGTGAGGATGTACGGATTGCCCAGACCGTCCCAGCCGAACATCGCGCCGGCGTTCTGACGAACCACGATGCCTTGCATGTTCATGGTCTCGGCCTGGATCACCACACCGAGCACGGCCAACACCATGGGCAACTCGTACGCGATCAACTGACCAGCAGCACGAAGGCCGCCGAGCAACGAGTACTTGTTGGCGCTCGACCAGCCGGCGATCAAGATGCCGAGCGTGCTGATGCTGCTGACCGCCAGCATGTAGAACACCCCGGCGTCGAAGTCGGTGAAGTACGCGTCGGGCCCGAACGGTACGACGGCGACGAGGAGAAACGTGCTGACCAACACGATCAGCGGAGCCATCTTGAAGATCCGCTTGTCGGCCTTCTCCGGCTGGATGTCTTCTTTCTGCAGCCACTTGCCGACCTCGGCGAACAACTGCATCGACCCGTAGGGGCCTGCTTCCATCGGCCCGAGGCGGCTCTGCATGAAGCTCATCATCTTGAAGAGGAACAAGTAGACGATGGTTCCCGCCGGCAGCAGCACGGCCACCGTGCCGCCAAGGACGCGCAACAACGACTGCGCCCAGTAGGGAAGGTCGACCGCCAACATCACCTGTCGATATCCCCGAGGATGAAGTACAGCGAGGCCAGAATCGAAATCACATCGGGCACGTAGACGCCACGCAGCACCCACGGCACGATCGAGATGTTGTTGAAGCTGGCCGAGCGGATCTTGACCCGGAACGGGCCGAGGTCGCCCTTACTGACGACGTAGTAGCCCATCTCGCCGAGCGGGTTCTCGGTGCTGACCCACGCCTCGCCCTCTGGCACTTTGATGATCCTCGGCACCTTGGCCATCACCGGGCCGCTGGGGATGCCATCGAGCAGCTGATCGACGATCTTGGTCGCCTCGCGGGTCTCTTGCAATCGCACCCAGCAGCGGGCGTAGCAGTCACCGTCGGGGTGCGTCCACACCTTCCAATCGACCTTGTCCCATGCCATCGGCAG
>JANOJI010000154.1:0-1547 GCA_031408175.1 Ilumatobacteraceae bacterium | reverse complement strand
GGCAGATTCGGTGCTCCCGCAGCCAGCCATTGCGAGTGCGGCAACGGCGAACAAGACCCAGTGTCGGCGTCTGTGCGCACTGGTTCCGTTCCGCTGTGGAGTCGCCATTGCTGGGCTCATCGGGTTGGGACTGTGTACTCGCGCTGTGAAGTGTTTCATCACTCATAGAGATGCACAGCGGCGACCGACGAGCGGAACGGTGAGGTGGGATCACTAGCCGCCGATGGTCTGGATCTCCTGCACGCCCATCTCGACCGGGGTCGTGGTGCGTAGCTCGCCGAGCGCGCCGCTGTCGCCGTTCGTCGCCACCCACGAGACCTGCCAGATGATCGTGACCGTGCCGTGGTAACGCTGATCCGCCGTGCCGGTGACCTTGCTGACCGATGGATACGCGGGTGTCCACGCGCAACCGTCCTGTGCGGAATTGGTCGAGCCCCACGGTTGGCAGCTGATCAATGTGGTGTCGCCCTCGATCTGCGATCCGGTGGCCCATTCGATGTCGGTTGCCTGCGCGGTGACCGTCGCCGACAAGCCGGGGACGGTCGCCGTCGCCGAGATCGGTGCCGACGGGGTGATGCCGAGCCATGTCTCGAAGTTGACGATCATCTTGTCGACCGGAGGCGAGAACGTCACCGCGGGACGGGGAACGAGTGACGCAACCTTCTGGTAGGCGACGCGGGCGACATCGGTGGGCGAGTGCGGCCCGATATACACGAACTGGAGGATCGATCCGCATGTGCGGAAGTACACGGTGGCCGGTTGCCCCGTAGCCGGGTTGATCACTGTCGGTTCCCCTGCAACTTCAGTGGTCGACCCGTCGAAGATCGCCCAAGGAGTGCAGGAGGAAATGCCCGACGGATGCCCAACCCCGCCATTGATCGCCCCAATCACCCAAGTAGAAATCTGCGGCTCCCCGCCAGCTCCTGGATCAACGCTTCCACCGCCCCGGAGCTGTGCGGCCATAGCGTGATTGCTAGTGGCCAACAGGACAGTGCAGCAGATGAAAGCTATGCGGCAGCGGGGCACAAGCTTCCCCGTCCCAGTTCACGGATCTCTCGCTGTTCGCCAACGAGCCACGTGCCTTCCTCCAGGTAGAGGCGGTACTCATTTATGAGGCTGAGTATCTCGTCGTTAACAACTGTCGGTAGCCCATCAGGTCCGTTGGGACCCAGCACTGCGCCGGCATCGTACGCACAGAAGATTGCGGTGGCCTCAGTGGGCGACACGAGGGTCGTTGATTCGGCAACCAGATACGAACCGAGGAGATCGGTCGAGAAGTACAGGCCTTGCTGAGCCATACCTGTTGCCAACTCGTTCAGAATGGTGCGCGACATGCCTTGTGCAGCGGTGAAACTTTCCGGGACGCACGCAGCGGGCACGGCTCCGCAGGCGTGGTAGGCGACAGAGTAGTCCTGGACAGCCTGCTTGATCAGGTCCTCGGTGGCAACCGTGGTTGTGGTTGCCGGCAGCGTGGTCGTGACGACCGTCGTTGTCGAGGTCGAACTTGGCGTGACCGTCGTGGCCACAGGCGTCGTATCCACCACAGC
>JANOJI010000152.1:0-18777 GCA_031408175.1 Ilumatobacteraceae bacterium | reverse complement strand
GAGTGACACTTCGTCGGTACGAAGGCCAGCCTGCTGGACCTGTCGGGGAAGCAGATAGCGCTCGGCGATGAACACCTTCTCGTCTTCGGTGTAGCCGTCGAGACGGATGAACTCCATGCGGTCGAGCAACGGCGCAGGGATGGTGTCGGCAACGTTGGCGGTGGCAACGAACACGACATTGCTGAGATCGAGGTCAACCTCGAGGTAGTGGTCGCGGAAGGTGTGGTTCTGCGCCGGATCGAGCACTTCCAGCAGGGCAGCCGTCGGGTCACCACTCCAACCACCGGGGCTCAGCTTGTCGACCTCGTCGAGCAGCACGACCGGGTTCATGCTGCCGGCCTCGATGATCGCCCTGGCGATGCGGCCAGGCTGGCTACCCACGTAGGTGCGCCGATGACCGCGGATCTCGGCTTCGTCGCGAACGCCACCGAGGGAGACGCGAACAAACCTGCGACCCATCGCCCGGGCGATCGACTCACCGAGGCTGGTCTTGCCGACACCGGGAGGCCCGACGAGCGTCATCACAGCGCCGGATTGGCGCGTCTGACCCTCGATCGGCTGCACGTCGCGAGTGACTCGCAACTTGCGGACGGCGAGGAACTCGACAATGCGATCCTTGACCTCGTCGAGGCCATAGTGATCAGCGTCGAGAACTGCGCGGGCCTGGTCGAGGTCGAGTTGATCGTCGGTCCGAGTGTTCCACGGGAGTTCGACGATGCGATCGAGCCACGTGCGAATCCATGAATGCTCTGGGGATTGTTGACCGGTGCGCTCGAGCCGATCGATCTCCTTGTTGACTGCGTTGGCGGCCTTCTCGGGCAGATTCAGCTCGGTGATCTTGGCGCGGTACTGCTCGACGACGTCATCGTCACCCTCGCCGAGTTCCTTGCGGATGGCCTCCAACTGCTGGCGCAGCAGGTACTCGCGTTGCTGCTTGTCGACGCCTTCGGTGACATCGGCACGGATCTGTGCCGTCACTTGCAGTTCGGCGAGGTGGGCCTTGGCCCACTCGGTGACCAGATCGACACGCGAGCCGACATCGATGGCGGTCAACACAGCCACGTGGTGGGCAAGATCAACCTCGCTCCACGTCGTCACGGTGTCGGCCAACTGGCCCGGTTCCGAAACTGTTCGCAGGATCTCGGGCAGCCTGCGACTGCCGCGGAGCTTGGCGATCTCCTCCAGCACAACACGCAGCTCACGCGCGGCCGCCTCGACCCGTGGGGTTGGCCGCTCGTCGGCAAGCAGCACGACGTCGACGTGATCACTGCCTCGATCGCTCGGATGACGGCCCGTGATTCGGGCCCGCGCCTCGGCCTGCACGATGGCAGCCATTTCGCCATTTGGCATGGCTCCCGAGTCGGGCACACGGGCCACGACGCCGATGTCGCCGGCCGCTTCGTTGTGCAGCACCACTCGGCCGTCGCCGGCCGCCGCGGCTTGCACCGCTGCGCGGGCCGCATCGGACGACAGAGCAAAGGTGAACACCGTGCCGGGCAGCACGACGGTGGGCACCGCCAGCAACGGCAGGGTGAGCTGGCGTGTATCAAGATCGGTCATGGGTGGTGAGGGTAACAACACAAAACTTGAGTTGCTACTGCTCAGCTTATATGAGCAATGCCCGCAGCATGCTGCAGTGCTTGCTGCCAGGAAGCCCGATCCAGCACCAGTCTGCGGAACGGCATGACGACTTTGGGCATGTTGACTCCGAGCACGCCACGCAACCGACCGGCGTAGCCATACAGCGCAGTGAAACTCCCGTCGAGGTCGCCGGCGACGACGTGAACCTCGTCGTCGCCGTGTGCCCTTCCGACGAACTGAATGCGGCTGTCGAACTGGTCGCTCCAGAAGAACGGGACCGGTGCGTACGGGGTTGGCGTGCCTCCGGCCAGCTCGGCGAGCAGGTTCGCCGCTGCGGCGGCACCTTGCTCGGCGGCATTTGTCCAATGCTCGACCCGCATCTCTTCGCCTTCCTCGCCGAACAAGCCGTTGACCCATCGCGCGCAGTCACCGGCGGCATAGATCCCTGCTGCGGCACGCAGGGTGTCGGTGCAGACGATGCCGTCACGCAGTTCCAATCCGCTGTCGGCGAGCCACGCCGTCGCCGGCGAGACGCCGATGCCGACGACCACCACATCGGCTGGAACAACGTCGCCGTCGCCGAGTCGCACTCCAGTGACGTGACCGCGCTCACCCTCGATTCCGGCCACCTGCACACTGCAACGCACATCGACACCATGACGAGTGTGCACCCGCGCCACCACCTCGCCCATCTCGGCACCGAGCCCGCGCATCAGCGGCGCCGGCGCGCCCTCCAACACCGTCACCGCGCACCCGGTCTGTGCTGCAGTCGCGGCAACCTCGAGACCGATGAAGCCGGCGCCGATCACCACCACTCGCGGCTGCACAGCAAGTCGCCCGCGCAGATCGAGCGAGTCGTCGAGGGTCCGCAACATGGTCACGCCGTCGAGTTCGGGCTGGCCGGGTAGCGGCCGTGGCGCGCTGCCGGTGGCGATGATCACGCCATCACCGCCAACGACTTCTCCCGACTGGAGGGTCACGGCTCGACCGGCGACGTCGAGTGCGATCGCACTGACGCCAAGCCGCAGATCGAGCTCCAACCCGGCCAGCGATTCTGGCTTGCGGAGCAGGATGCGATCGGGCTCCGAATCGCCCTTCAACAACGCCTTGCTGAGCGGCGGTCGATCGTAGGGCTGATGTGATTCGGCACCGATCACCGTGATCGTGCCGCCGTAGTTCGCCGCACGCAGCGACTCGCACGCCCGCAACCCCGCCAACGACGCGCCGACCACGACGATGCGATCCATGAGGTGGAGCTTCGCGCATCGCCGTACGATCGCCACGATGAGCGAAACGATCACTCTCGAAGGTTGGCGCGGTCCGTGGCCCGACGACGACAAGGACGCCAACCTCAAAGCCGACATCGCCCTGTACGCGCACGTCGACCCGTTGCGTACCGTGCGCGGCCTGTCGGATTCGATCAATGTGCCTGTCGGAGCCATCGTGCACTACGTGATGGCCCGCTGGGCGAGCGAAGGTGCCTCGGGTCTGCTGGAGTTGGGGCCGACGATGTCGCGTCGGCTGAACCAGGTGTGTACCGACGCCGAGGCCGACGGATCCGACACTGCCCGCCTCGCCGCTTATGAACAGCTGCGCCAGATGATCTCGTGGCTCAACTATCCCCTCGACCACCCCGAGGTCTACGACATCTGACCGTCCACTACCCGACGCAGTCCGTGCAGTGCACGTCGAGATCGGGTTGACCGCGGATGAGGGCGGTGACCCACTCCACCAGCGGTACGCCTTCGACCGTCTCGGTGTAGAAGGTCGGGCTGCTGAGCACGGTGTGCCCCTGGCCCGGGGCGATGTAGCTGTGCAGATCGACCCCGCCTTGTTCGATCACGGTCTCGTTGGCATCGATGACCGTCAGCAGGTCGGCGGCGGGGTAGCCGAGCAACGCGGAGAATATTTGCTGCACGAAGTCGAACGCGTAGTCGTGACGGCCGAAGATGATCTGCGGGTCATGTGCGGCGGCCTGGACGAACACACTTGGGGCGCCCCAGTCGGCGGCGGTCAAACCTTCGTTCGTTGGCCACGCCGGAATGGCGGCCTCGGTACCCCACAACGCGCCGATCCGAGCGTTGACCGCCGGATCGCCGGGATAGGCCCCCGAGCCGTCAGCGAGCACGGTGATGGCCGAGTCGGGCAGGAGATCGTGAGCCAGCCCGGCGTACACCGGGGTCGGCAGCGAGCCAGCGCTCTCGCCGGCGACGACGAGTTGCGTGGTGTCGGGGAACTGCTCGGCGAGCGCCTTGAGTGCCGTCGAGGCGTTGGTCGCACCCTTGTGCTGCACGGTCAACTCAGGGCCGTACTCGTGTGTGGCAGTGCCGAGGTGCACATCGCCCGTGCAGTAGGGGGCGAAGACAAAGGAGTAATCCGCCAGCGGGTTGCGAGCGTCATCGAAATCGAAGATGCCATTCGAAAATCCGTTGGGGTCGTCGTCGGGTCCGAGGTTGGCCCGGTAGGTGCGGCTGCCGAAACTGCACGTCAGGGCATCAACGCATGCGCCGCCGCCCTGCAGGAAGAACACGACCTTGGTGGGGTCGGCCTTGCGGATCCAGTAGCTGTACGGACTGCCGTCGGCGCACATGCAATCCTCCGGCGCAGTGACCTGTTGCCAACCTGTAACGGGCGCCGCCTCGACCGTGGCCGCTGGACTGGTAACGGCCGGCGTTGTATCGGCAGCGGTGGGCAGTGCGGACGCAACCGTAGAATCGACCGGTGCGGTCGCCGTCGGCAGATTGTCGGGCGAAGTCGGCGGCAGCGATGTCGTGGGCGTCGACGATTCATTGGAACACGCCGACACGACGACGAGGAGAGCGAGGGCGACCGTGGCGGCGCGCCTCACCTGGCGATCACGGTGTCGAGCGATGCCCGCAGGGTAGTCACCACCTGGTCGAGTTCGTCGTCGGTGATGACGAACGGAGGGGCGACCATGACCGCGCTGGGCACCGGACCTGACCCGGCCGGGTAGATCCACACGTCGCGCGACAGCGCCTCGGCGACAACCGGCTGCTGCGGGATGTTGAGCTCGATACCGTAGAACATGCCGCGGCCGCGCACGTCGACAACGGCCGGGTGGCCGTCGAGTTCGGCATGGAGACGGTCGCCGAGCACTGCCCCCATCTTGGCGGCGCGGTCGACCAGACCCTCGCGCTCCATGATGTCGAGCACGGCGACGCTGGCCGCGCACGCCGCGTCGTTTCCGCCGAATGTGAAGTACATGAGCCCTGCCTCGGCGAGCACGTCGGCTACCTCGGCGCGCGCCGAGACGGCGCCCATGGGCACGTACCCGCCACCGAGGCCCTTGCCGCCGACGATCACGTCGGGTTCGAACGGGAAGTGCTGGAAGCCGAAGTTCAATCCGGTACGGCCGAACCCGCACATGACCTCGTCGGTGATCAGCAAGATGTCGTAGCGATGGCAGATGTCGGTGACCACGCGCCAGTAGTCGTCGCTGGCGGTCAGGCACGCGCCGGCCGCTCCGGTGATCGGCTCGGCGATGAAACCGGCAATCGTCTCCGGACCCTCGCGCTCGATGACCTCGACCACGGCGTCGGGGTCGTTCCAGGGCACCTTCGGGAACGGCAATAGCAGCGGTTCGAAACCGACCTGGCGAGTCGAGTGGCTAGCAACGGCGATGGTGCCGAGGGTCATCCCGTGGTAGCTCGGATGCCGGCCGACCACCTTCCAACGCTCTGGCCGCCCCTTGCCGAGCTGGTAGTTGCGGGCCAGCCGAAGGGCCGAGTCGGTGCTCTCACTGCCACCACTGGTGAAGAAGACCTTGGTGAAGCCCGGCGGCAACCATCGCTCGACGAGGCGGTCGCGCAGCAGCAGGCGC
Source organism: Ilumatobacteraceae bacterium (assembly GCA_031408175.1). Classification (GTDB taxonomy): domain Bacteria; phylum Actinomycetota; class Acidimicrobiia; order Acidimicrobiales; family Ilumatobacteraceae; genus JAENVT01. Next base: position 13,355 of record JANOJI010000152.1, on the reverse strand, counting down.
TGCTCGCTGGGCCAGATCGGCACGGAGTAGGCGCCGTGGACCATTGCCGCATGTGTGGCGTCGGCGACCTCGGCGCGACCCCATCCGATGTTGCCGACGATGGCTCCGCCTGCTCCGTCGAGAATGCGCCGGCCGTCGGCGCAGATCAGCCAGCAGCCATCGCCACCGACGATCGTCGGTTGCTCACTGACATTGGGGACGAAGTGATATCGCGAGTCGCTCACTCGCTCAGTCTCGCATCTCGCCATCGACCAGGTTGTGGCGGAACATGATCGACAGACGTGGCCCGGCGGCGGCCACCTTCGGCACACAGTGCTGCCAGTCGTGCTGACACGAACCGCCCATCACGAAAAGGTCTCCGTGACCCAACTGCCACGAGCGCGACGGGCCGCCCTCGCGTGGCCGCACATGGAACGGCCGCGGCTGACCCGTACTGACGATGACGACGGTGGGGTCTTCCAGCGCGTAACGCTCGCGATCCGCGTGCCAGGCGACCGAGTCGTGACCATCGCGGTACAGGTTGAAGCCGATCGAGTCGAACGGACGGGCGTAGTGCTGACTGAGGGCTGCGCGGGCCTGGGCCAACACTGGCAGCACCTCGACGTCGGGCGAGGCAGTATCCCACCACGCCGTCAATCGCGGCTCGGGCAACCGCCGGTCGTACATCGTGACCTCGCGTTGTTGCCACCGGAGCGCGGCGATGAGCTCGCCGAAGATTCGGTCGGCACCGTGCATCCAGTTCGGGGCGTAGTCGATCCATGAGTCGTCGTCGAGCCAGGTGCGCGTGACGGTGGTGAACGTGTTGTCGATCGTGGGCTCCTCGAATGCGAAGAGGCACTGCTGCAAGATCAGATCGGCGTCTGCGAGTTGATGCATGCGCCCATCATCGCGAATCGAACGCACGTTCGCAACCCGGTGTGCGTACAGTGCCGTCGTGGTGATCGAGATCGACGACCTGCTCGACCCTCGTCTGGCCGACTACCGCGGCCTGCGCGAGCGGGGCTTGGAGAGCGATCAGTACTTCATCGTCGAAGGCCTGACAGCGATCGAGCGTCTGCTCACGTCGGGCTATCCGGTTCGTTCGGTTCTGCTGACCGCCGCAACGCATGCTCGCATCGCCGAGCGCCTCGACGGCGTCACGACGTATGTGATCTCCGCCGAGGCAATGTCGTCGGTAGCCGGCGTCAACCTGCACCGCGGCGCGGTCGCTTCGGCCTCACGCCTGCCATCCCCACCACTCTCGGCGGTATTGTCTGCGGCACAACGGCTGGTGATGCTGGAGGGGATCAACGATCACGAGAATCTCGGTGCCATCGCCCGAACCGCGCGCGGGTTGGGCGCCGACGCTCTCCTGCTCGATCCGACGTGCGCCGATCCGTTCTACCGGCGCAGCGTGCGGGTCTCGATGGGTGAGTTGCTGCACCTCCCCATCGTGCGCTGTGCGGCCTGGGCCGCGACCTTCGACGAGGTTGCTACGGCAGGCTTCGAGATCTGGGCCCTCACCCCATCGCCGAGTGCCGCCGACATCTTCACCATGACACCACCCTTGCGATGGGCTCTGGTGGTTGGGTCGGAAGGCCCGGGTCTCAGCGGCGGCACGCTGGCACGCTGCATCAACGTGCGCATCCCCATGAGGAACGGTGTCGATTCGTTGAACGTCGGTCACGCTGTGGCCGCGGCCCTCGCCCGCTGACGGGGAATGCGGCCGCCGCGTGATGGGACCTTTTGAAGGATGTCAACGACAACCACGGTCATGACGCCGGCGACTTGGTGCTGTGCGAGACAGCTCGCCGATTGGTAGCGGCCGTGCGCCGCGCCGACATCGTCGCCAGGCTCGGCGGCGACGAGTTCGCAGTTGTGTACGAGCTGAACGATCCGAGCTCGCTCGACCTCGTCGACCGACTCGACCGAGCCCTGCGAGCGCCGATCGGCATCGGCCCGACCACCTGGGTGAGCTGCCCGGCGAGCATCGGTCTCGCCGACACGCGCACCGCTGGGTACGACGCGGCCGACCTGATCGCCGCGGCCGACGAGGCGATGTACGACGTGAAGCGGGCCCGCCGAGCCGCAACCGCATCGACTCGTTGAACGTCCGTCAGCCCCCTTGTTGGCGCGAGATCCTACCTATGGCGTGGGCAGCCAATCTGAACGTGGTGAGGGCGCCGATCCCGTTGACGTCACGATCCGGCACGAACTCGACGACGTCGAAGCCGACGAGGCGCGCCCGGTCGGCGACGCCGTCGATGACCTCGATTGCCTGGAAGTACGTCAGCCCTCCCGGCTCTGGCCCGATCACACCTGGAACGATCGATGGGTCGAGCCCGTCGACGTCGACGGTGACGAACACATTGCCGCCACTGGGTACACGGTCGAGGATCTGCGCGATGCCGTGCCGATGCACGTCGTGAGCAGTGAAGAAGTGCACGCCGCGTTCGGTGGCGGCTGCCAGATCCGCAGGCCGAGCCGAGCCGACACCACGCTGCCCGATTTGAATCATCTCGCCGACGTGAGCCATCTCCGACGAGCGTCGCATGGTCGACGACAGACCCCAGCGTTCGCCGCGCACGTCGTCGCGCCAGTCGATGTGTGCATCGATCTGCACGATGGTGACTGGGCCCTGCGCATGGTACGCCTGCAGCACGGGAATCGGGATCGAATCATCGCCACCGAGAACCACCGGCACCGAGCCGGCTGCCAACACCGTCTCGCACGTGTGCCGAATCGCGGCGCGATTGGCTTCGTGTGAAGTGTCGTCCCACGGCACGTCGCCGATGTCGACAGCACTGGTTCCATCGATCAACATCGGGCCGTCGAGATCGAAGTTGTGGTGATGACGGATGCCCGAATACATCGCCGAGGCCGCACGAATCGCTGCCGGGGCGTCCTTGCAGTACGGGCCGACCGACGAGTACGGCGTCGCGCACGATGCTCCGATCACAACGATGTCGGCACCGAGCAAGTCGTCGACGGTGGCCGACGGTAGACCGAGGAACGTTCCGAAATCACCAGCGTCGAACATCGATCCAAGGCTTGCCATCTGCACAGCTTGGCGCATCCGCGACTATGCGGGGATCCACAGCATCCTGTCGTCACCGCTTATGACCAACGACCGACCCCAGGGCGTCCTCAACATCTACTCCTCCCAAAGGCAGGCATTCGGTACCCACGAACAGGAACTAGCCGCCTTGTTCGCCGACCAGGCATCAGAGATCCTGACCACCGCCGGCACGGACATGACACACAAACTGTCGAACAAACGTTTCGCCGGGGCCTTGACAGAGCGTCGAACGATCCATCCGGCGCAAGGCGTGATCATGGCACGCCATGATCTGACCGCCGACGACGCAATCGGACGGCTCTTGACTGGCGATGCCGGTTTCGTCGAGTGTCACGACCTCGCCGTTCAAGCATCAGCGCATAGCTGCGTCGATTCGGCGTTGCCTTCGACGAGTCGCTGGAGCAGCATGTGCAGCGATGAGTTGGTGGACCTGGCTATTGATCGGCGTCGGTCTTCTCGTCGCGAGTTGGATGCTGCTCGTATTTCTGGCGGCACGCCTGCCGGAGGGCAGCCTCAAAGAGCTTGCAGGATTTCTGCCGGACTGTGCGACTACGGCGCGGCGTCTCCGGGGAGATCCGCGGGTCCCTCGGCGGGCGAAGCTGGCGATCGGGTTAGCACTTCTGTGGGTGTTGTCACCCATCGATCTGATTCCCGAGTTCCTACCAGTTATCGGTCCGCTCGACGATGTAGTGATCGTCGCCCTCGCCTTTCGGTACGCGGCTCGTCAAGTTCCTCGGTCGGTCGTGCTAGAGGCGTGGCCTGGCAAGCCATCAACCATCGAGCGCGTGCTGGGACCGGCGCGACCAGAGCAGCACGACATCGTGGGCGAGGCGGATTCGACGCACCCATAACAGCCTGAACCGACCGAACTCTACGACGGTGGTCGCGGCGCCACGGTCTCTGAGACGGTCAGCGTGTGACAGCCGGCGGTAGTACAGCTCCGAAGGTGCATCACCCGCCAAGGCTTCGCCGAATCCACTGAGTTCAGCTGCAGTGCACCTGAACGCCTGCTCCAGCGACCGCTCTCGCCTTGTCAGCGCCCTGACCAGGTGATTCTCTGGTGGAGACGAGGGGAATCGAACCCCTGACATCTACCTTGCAAAGGTAGCGCTCTGCCAACTGAGCTACGTCCCCGAAGGGAGCCATCACGATAGCGCCGCGTGCCATCGATTCGCAGTGTCGATTGGACCACCGCAAAGTCCGGGCCGAGGCCGCACAGCAGTGATCTCTAGGCTGGAGTGATGCGGTCACCTCGCCTTCGGTTCGGCACCTTTCTTGCACCACACCACCCGCTCGGAGAGAACCCGACGCTGCAATTCCAGAGCGACCTCGAGCTCGCAACACACCTGGACCACCTCGGCTACGACGAGTTCTGGTGCGGCGAGCATCACTCGACTGGATGGGAAATGATCGCCTCGCCGGAGATGTTTCTGGCCGCGGCCGGACAGGTCACACATACCATCAGGCTCGGAACCGGTGTGGTGTCGCTGCCGTACCACCACCCGTTCAACGTCGCCCAGCGAATCGTGCAGCTCGACCACATGACCAAGGGCCGGGCGATGTTCGGCAGTGGGCCCGGGGCGTTGCCCAGCGACGCCCGCACGATGGGCATCAGCCCGATGCTGTTGCGCGACCGGCAAGACGAGGCAATGGGCGTGATCATCCGCCTGCTCAACGGAGAGGAACGGTTCAGCCACGACAGTGACTGGTTCACGCTCCACGAGGCAGCGCTGCAGATCCTGCCGATTCAAGAGCGAATGCCCATGGCCACCGCGTCGAGCATCAGCCCCAGCGGCATGCAACTGGCCGGCAAGTACGGCATCGGGGTGCTGTCGATCGCTTCGACCAGCGTCGAAGGTCTCCAGGCGCTGCCCACCCAATGGGGATTCGCCGAGGAGGCCGCCGCGACGCATGGCGCCACGGTCGACCGCGCCGACTGGCGAGTATTGATGAGTTGGCACATCGCCGAGACCAAGGAGCAGGCCAGGCGCGAGGCGGTGCACGGCCTGCATCGCTGGCACAACGAATACAACGTGCGGGTGCTCGGTCGCCCTGGCGCGACCCACGTCGAAGATCCGGGGGACCTGCTCGACCAGGTCGCCGAGACCGGTGCCGAAGGTGGCGGCGCCGCGGTGATCGGCACGCCGGACGATCTCATCAAAGCGATCAACAACCTCCAGACGGTCACCGGGGGCTTCGGCGTCGTGCTCGGCTTCGCCCATGATTGGGCCAACCGAGAGAACGCCCGGCGCTCGTGGGATCTCGTTGCTCGCTACGTGATCCCGGCGCTCAACGGTTCGGTGCGCCCGATGCAGGCGTCGGCCGACTACGTCGAAGCGAACAAAGCCGAGTTGATCGGTGGCGCATCGGCCGCGGTCATGAGCAAGATCTTGGCACACGAGGGAGCCGCGGCAGCGATGGCCACGACCATGACGCAGATGGCGGAACGGGCGGCAGCCCGGCAGGCCAAGAACGAGGCGCCCGACAACGACCCTGTCTTCCGACCCGGCGCCGAGTTGCCGAATCCGTCGTAGTCGGTCTGGCGGCTCAGTCGTCCTTCAGCGCCACGGCGTTTGGCGTGACATTCATCTTCGGCTCGTATTCGGCGACCTCGACCACGCGTCCTTCACCGAGGTATTTGGCGCGCAGTTCGGTGCGGCAGGATTGGCACGGGCCGTAGAACCGTTCGGTGGCGGCAGCACCGCATCGAGGACAGACAATCGTGTTGGTGTCCGTCACCCAGACGCCGGATTCTTCAGCATCGAACCGGCAAACGCGCCGGTGTGCTCGCCATGATCCATGAACACCTGGCCGTTGACCAAGGTGTAGTCGTACCCTGTCGCGCCCTGCACGTACCGGCCAGCGCCGTGCGGGAAGTCGTACACATATGACGGCGCCGGCAGTTCGAGCGACTCGAAATCGATCACGTTCACGTCGGCGAAACTACCCGCTGCCAACCGGCCGCGCCCGGCCAATCCGAACAGATCGGCGGTATCGCTGGTGAGGCGGCGGATGCCTTCCTCCAGGCTCCACCGCTGCCGTTCGCGTATCCAGTATGACAGCAGGAACGTCGGTTGGCTGGCATCGAGAATTTGACCGACGTGGGCGCCGGCGTCGGCCAGCCCGAGTGTGACGAGCTTGTCGTCGAGCATGTGCTCGACCGCCGACATCTGCTGGTTGAGGAACGGGAAGCTGCAGACCAGCGTGCCGTCACTCTCGAGCTGCAACTCGATGTACGCGGCAGCAGCGCTGATGCCGCGCTGGTCGGCGATGGCGGCGAGCGATGTCGATGGATGGAGGTCGTAGCGAGCCCCGTGGTGCGGCGAGCCGTCGAGTTGGTTGACCACGAACAACTGGGCGAGATCGAGTCCAGGTGGTGTCGCGTCGGCCGCCTCGATCAGCCGCGTTCGCGTCACCGGGTCGCGCAGGGCGACGAGCTTCTGGCCGTTGCGCATCTCCTTCAGCTCGCGCCAGCAGCTGGCCCGATCGAATGGGCTGCGCGTATCGAGGCTGAACAGCACACCGACGCTGCGAGCTGTGGTCTGTGGCCGCACGTTGGCCCCACTCCGGTTCTCGTGCTTGGCAAGTTCGATCACCTGGGCGTAGAGGTTCGGTCGGCTGTCGTGCTGCAGCAAACCGAAACTGACCGGACGGCCGCTGCGCCGGCTGACCTCGCCCATCCACGCCATCTCGGCACGCGTCGCCGGGATGTCGGCATCGTCGCGCTCGCCTTCACCGATGCGGCTGGCGCTCTCGAAGACACCGGCACCGTGACGGCCGAGCACATCTGCAAACGCGAAGAGCTCGTCGGGTTCGGCGTAGGTCCCCGGCACTGGCCGTCCGTCGGGCACTTTGTGAAGAAACGTGCGGCTGGTGCTGAACCCCAATGCTCCCCCGCGCAACGCCTCGGCGAGCAGGTCGGTCATGGTCGCCAGATCGGCGGCTGTCGGCGGAGCCTGGTCGATGCCGCGCTCGCCCATCGCATATTGGCGCAGGGCGCAATGCCCGACCATGCCGCCGACGTTGAGACCTTTTGGGAGGCGGTCCATGCTGGCGAGGTACTCGCCGTAGGTCACCCAATCCCATGCCAGCCCGTCGAGGATCGCGGCGCTCGGAATGTCTTCGACGCTCTCCATCATCGCCGCCAAGACCTCTCGGTCTTCGGGCTTGCACGGCGCAAACGTGACACCGCAGTTACCCATCACCACACTGGTGATCCCGTGGTAGCAACTGCTCGAGCCGATGGGGTCCCAGGCCAGCTGGGCGTCGAGGTGGGTATGAATGTCGACGAAGCCGGGTGTGACTACGCGATCGGTGGCGTCGAGCACCCGTTTTGCCGTGCCGACGATGTTGGGGGCAATGTCGACGATGTGGTCGTTGATGATCGCCACGTCGGCGACCCGCGCGGGGGTACCCGTGCCGTCGACCACTGTCCCACCGCGTATCAGCATGTCGAAGGTACCCACTCGTGCCAACCCCCGTCGTTGTATGCGGCTCCTGACAAGCCGAAGGTCGACACCGTAACGCGGCTTCACTCCGCAGTCGATGTCTAGACGGTTGCAGTCTTGTTACACCCAGTGACCTAGCAACCTCTCCGCGAGGCGGTCGATGGAAGCTTGAAGCGTCACGTGCTGCGAAGTGCAAGTCCCAGCCGGGCGACGCCTTCGGCGATGTCGGCGTCGTCGTAGAACGCATAGCTCAGCCGCAGGTGGTTCCCCAACCCGCCGGTCGGTGAGAACTGGGCGCCGTGGCGCAGATCGACACCGTGCGCCTTGGCGAGCGCTCGAAGAGCCCCGCCATCGACATTGGGAGGCAGGCACAGCCAGACGAAGTAACCGCCGCTCGGGATGTCGTACTCGACCCACGCCGGCATATGTTCACGAAGGGCGGCGATCATCACTGCCGCACGGCGGGCGAATGTGGCTCGCAACCACTCGAGGTACTCCTGCTGCCAGCCCATGCGCATCATCGCTGTCGCCAAGCTCGACGTGACCGGGTTGAGGCCACCACCGCTCAGGATCAGTCCCGAATTGGCCAGCGCTGCGAGCCGTTCGGTCGAGCCGTGAATCCAGCCGAGGCGCATGCCTGGGGCGAGGATCTTGGAGAATGTACCGATCGACAGCACTGGCCCGTCGTCGACGTATGCCGACATTGCCGGCGGCATCTCACCTGGAGCGAATCGCAGCAGGTGGTACACCTCGTCGGCGACGACCAGCACGTCGTCGGCCTTGGCGGCGGCCACCAGGTCGCGACGACGCACTGCGGACATCGTCACGCCGGTTGGATTCTGGAACGCGGGAATCGTGTAGACGAAAGCCACGCGCTTGCGGACGGCGCGGATCGACGCGACCGCGGCCGTCATTGCCTCGACGACGAGACCGTCGTTGTCGATCGGCACCCCTCGAATCTCCAAGCCATGGTCGCGAAATATCTGGAAGGCAAGAAAATAGGTCGGTTCCTCGACGATCACGACATCGCCGGGTTTGGTCAGCACCGTGCACAACATCTCGAGTGCCTGCGAGTTGCCGTTGGTCGAGAACAACTGCTCCGGCGAGACCGGCGCGCCGTATGCCTCACTCAGAAACTCACCGAGCGCGACGCGGTGGTATCCATCGCCCCACTCGGCGCCGTACTGCAGGAACTCCGGAGAATCGTTGAACTGCATCTCTGCGGCGCGGCGTACATAGTCGACCGGCAGGATGGCGTTGTTCGGCTGCCCGACACCAAGGTCGATCACTCCTTCGGGAACCACCACCTGCTGAAACTGGATCGTCGACACGGGTCTAACGTAGGTCCATGAGCGCCGCCGCTGGAACCTCGGCCGAGATCATCAGCGGAAGCTGTCATCACGACTGTCCCGACACGTGCGGCTGGCACGTCACCGTCGACCGCAGTGGGCCGACTCCCATCGCCCTGCAGATGCGCGGCAATCCCGATCATCCGTACAGCAAGGGCGAGTTGTGCCCGAAGGTCAACAAGTTCCTCGATCGGGTGTACAGCGACGAGCGGGTGCTGCATCCGTTGCGTCGCGTGGGGCCAAAAGGCGAAGGCCGGTTCGAGCAGATCACGTGGGACGAAGCCCTCGCCGAGATCGCCTCCCGCTTCAACGAGATCATCGACCGCGACGGCGCGGAGGCGATCATGCCCTACAGCGACGCCGGCAACCAGAGCCTGCTGGCCATGGGGTTCCCCGAGCGATTCTGGAATCGGCTCGGCGCCACTCGGGTGCAACGGTCGATCTGCGGTCCGACGGTCGGTGCGGGCGTGAAGATGACCATCGGCACCACCAAATGTCTCGATCCCCAGGAGATCCGCCACTCGAAGCTCATCATCTTGTGGGGTACCAACACCAAACTGACCAATCGTCACCTGTGGCCGACGATCGAGCAAGCCCGTGCCGACGGCGCCAAGGTCGTCGTGCTCGACCCCATCCGCACGACTACCGCCGAGGCCGCCGACTGGTTCATCCAACCGCTGCCCGGCACCGACATCGCCCTGATGCTGGCGGTCATGCATGTGTTGATCCGCGATGGCTTGACCGACAAGCAATGGGTCGCCGATCACACGCTCGGCTTCGACGAGTTGGCTTTGCACGTCGACGAATGGACGCCAGAACGCGCCGCGGCCACATGCGGTGTGGCGGCAGCCGATATCGAGCGCTTGGCCGAGATGTACGGCACGATCCGCCCGGCAGTCATTCGCACGCTGATCGGTGCCGAGCACCACGAGAACGGGGCGATGTTCTTCCGCACCCTGGCCTGCCTTCCGGCATTGGTGGGCGCGTGGCGAGACCGCGGCGGTGGGCTCGCCCGTTCGGTCGGCGTGTGGAGCGGGTGTGTGGTCGACGGCAACCTCCTCGAGCGCCCCGACCTGCTCGGCGATCGTCAACCGCGATGGGTCAACATGAGCCGCCTTGGCGAGATCCTCACCGAGGTCGCCAATCCGCCGATCAGGGGGCTGATGGTGTGGGGCTGCAATCCGTTGGTGATCGCTCCCAACAGCGAGAAGATTCGCCTTGGCATGCTGCGCGACGACCTCTTCACCGTCGTGCACGAGCAGTTCGTCACCGACACGGCGCGCTACGCCGACATCGTCTTGCCAGCGACGACACAGATTGAAGCCGTCGATGTCGTGCCGTCGTGGGGGCACCTGTGGCTGGGTTGGAACGAGCCGGCGATCGAGCCATGCGGGCAGTCGGTCAGCAACAGCGAGGTCTTCCGTCGGCTGGCGCACGCGATGGGTTATACCGAGCCTGAACTGTTCGACGACGACATGACCGCCATACGCGATTCACTGCCCGACGTCGATGTAGACGAGTTGCGGCAAGTTGGTTGGTTCCGCGTGCCCTATCCCGACGACGGCCGACCGTTTGGCGACGGTGTGTTCCCGACGACGAGCGGCAGGGTCGAGTTCGTCAGCGAGGCGCTGGTCGCCATGGGTCAACCGGCGCTGCCGACCTTCGTTCCTCCCGTGGAGGGGCCCGGCTCGGTCCTGGCGCAGCGTTATCCGCTACAGCTGATGACCCCGAAGCACCACAACCGATTCCTCAACGGCAGCTACTCGCACCTGCCCGGGCATGGTGGGCGCGAGTCTGGGCCGTTTCTCGAACTGTGTGCCGACGACGCCGCCAGCCGCGGCATCACCGAGGGTCAATCCGTTCGGGTGTTCAACGACCGGGCATCGATCGAGGTGCCGGCACGCATCACCGATCGCGTACGACCCGGTCTCGTATCGATTCCGTGGGGTTGGTGGAGCCGTCATCATCCCGACGGAATGGTTGCCAACTCCTTGACCAACGACACCCTCACCGAGTGGGGTGGCGGAGCAGCGTTCTACGACACCCTGGTCGAAGTCAGCGCCCGTTAGCGCGGCAATGCATCCCGTCTGAGCAGGCACGCGGGGTAGTCTGGCGAGATGGCAGGCGAGCTGATCTACGCGTTTCGAGTCATGCGCTTGCCGCTGCTCGACGCCGGCGGTTCGCCGATCGGTCGGCTCGAGGACATCGTGGTCATCCCGGGTCGTCCCGGCGTTGCTCCTCGCGTGCTTGGCTTCGTTGCCACCAGCCAACGTCGGCGGATCTTCGTCAACGCCGGCCGCCTGGCGGGGATCGACAGCGACGGCGCCCGCCTGCGCAGCTGGGATGTCGACCTCAATCCGTTCAAGCCGAAGGCGGGTGAGGTGTTGATCGGGCGCGACATCATCGATCGGAAAGTCGGCGACGAGACGGTCAGTGATGTCGCGATGCGTGCCGGAGGTGACGGTCGTCAGACGTGGTGGGAGCTCGCCAAGGTTCGGCTCTCGAGGCGGAGCGCGTTGCGGCGACGACCGAGCTATCGACTGGTCGATGTCTCCGAGCTACCCGAGCTGTTCCATACGGTCGGATCCGAAGTTGCCGCCGAGGTGGCGCGGTTGCGCGACATGCATCCAAGCGACGTTGCCGGCATCGTGCGTTCAATGCCGATGATGCAGCGCAAGCAGTTGGCAGAGGCGATGGATGACGAGCGGCTGGCCGACCTGCTCGAAGAGTTGCCGGAGGCCGAACAGCTGCGAATCATCGAGGGCCTTGATCTCGAGCGCCTCGTCAACGTGCTGGAGGAGATGGAGTACGACGACCTGGCAGACCTGCTGGCCGAGATGCCCGGCGAGCAGCGCACGCGCATCCTCGAGGCGATGGACGCAGAGGACGCCGACCAGGTGCGTCGCCTGTTGAGCTACGACGAAGGAACCGCTGGCGCGTTGATGACACCCGACATCATCATCCTTGGTCCGACCGCCACCGTTGCTGAGGCCCTCGCCGAGCTGCGCAACCCGGACTGGCTGGTGTCGATCGCCGCCCAGGTGTTCGTCGTGCAACCGCCGTACAAGACCCCCACGGGCACATACGTCGGCGTCGTGCACTTCCAGCGGTTGCTCCGCGAGCCACCGAGCATGGAGTTGGGACGGTGCATCGAGGAGGAGCCGACCATCACGCCCGACCTGCCCGAGCGCGAAGTTGCCGAGCGGTTGGCGAGCTACAACATGCTGGCGTTGGGTGTCTGCGACCAGGCGGGGCGGCTGCTCGGCGCGATCACCGTCGACGATGTGCTCGACCGCACGTTGCCGACCGGGTGGCGTCAGCGCAGGCGGGTGAGCACGGGTTCGGTTCCGCGATGAAGCGCCGCGAAGACCTCACCACGCCGCGGCAACGCCGCCGGCTCGGCGTGCACTACGACCCCGACGCGTTCGGTCAGTTCAGCGAGAGCGTCGCTCGTTTCATCGGCACAGCACGGTTTCTCGTGTACCAAAGCGTGTTCTGCGTTGTCTGGGTTCTGTGGAACAGCTTTGGTCCGGCAGACGTGCGCTTCGACGAATGGCAGTTCATCGGCCTCACGCTGCTGCTCTCGCTGCAGGCTGCCTATGCCGCGCCATTGATCCTGCTCGCCCAGAACCGACAGGAAGAACGCGACCGAGTGCAGACCGAACTCGATCGTCGTGTGGCTGAACGAACCCAGGTCGACACCGAGTTCTTGGCGCGCGAGCTGGCTGGCGTGCGACTGGGCCTCAGCGATGTCGCCAGCTCCAGCGAGCTCGAGGATCATCTCGAACGGATCAGCCGCGCCATCGAGCGGCTGGCCGACAGGGTTGGAGCCATAGAAGCGCCGACCGACAAGGTCATCGACGACTGACGCGAGTGCAGTGGAGTGTTTGGCGCCACCTCGGGTGGGCCCGAAACACTCGGTCAGGAGCGCCGGCGGTCGTCGGGTTTCGTCACTGACGATTCGGGAGGGCTGGGCGCGACAGGTACGACGCACTCGACGACTTGGCGGCCACCAACTCGACGAGCTCGACGGTGGCTGCGGCAAATTCAGTGGGATGCACCCACGCACTGATGTGATCGCCGGCCAGTTCGCGCACGTCTGCGCCGAGCGCCTCGGCAAGCGCGCGTTGCTTGCGTGGCCTGACGAGGTGGTCGCGAGTCGTGATCAGCGAAGCGGCGGGGATGCCGAGGTCGCCGGCCCACGGCCTGGCGTCGTAGCGGCTGAGCGCCTGACCAGCCTGGACGACGCTCTGCGGATCGTTGCGACGCATCTCGCCACTGAGCCACGGCACGTAGACCTGGAGAGGATGGTTGACGCCGAGCAACCGACGAATGCCGTGCCGCAACCAGCGCTGATAAGCGACCGATCGCAGCATTGGGCCGATGATTCTCACGGTCTTCCAGCGAACCCGGTCGAGCCTCGACGAGCACCACTCGAGCGCTGTGGCCTCGACGACAATGGCCCGAACAACATGCGGATGGCGCCGCGCCAACAGCATG
>JANOJI010000134.1:0-3383 GCA_031408175.1 Ilumatobacteraceae bacterium | reverse complement strand
CGTTGAAGCGCCGTTCGTTGCGGCGATGCGCTCTGCGCGCACGGATGTGCGCAGCGACATGGTGAACGGCTTCCCGAAGAAGTCGCGCTCCGAGAACGACAACGCCAATCCGCGCTTCCGCGAACTTGCGTAGGCGCCGTGAGGACCTCATCGATGGAAGGCCGGGTGGGGGAATCACCCGGCCCATCGTCGCCTGAGGACCCGCTATATGCGGATCAGTCGGCGCACGGCGTCGCCCAACGCATCGAAATGATCGATGACGAGATCCGCTCATATCGGGCTCAAGGGTAGCCGGTGCTCCGTCATTCAAGGTTGGGTCAGGGTGCGGCTTCAGCCCTCAAGCTTGATCGGATCGTGCCGATGATGTGGACGTGGATGCGCAGCAGTGGCCCTCACCCTCAATGACACCCCTGTCGGTGGATCCGTTCAATTCCGCGGCGGAGTCAACATCTCGTCCGGGTATCTACAGCTCTCCGAGTCTTCCGCCTTCGATCGAACACCAGGAAGCCGAACCGGTGCAGATGCCGATCGTGACGCGGGCCTACGAGCACACCGCGCACGCCGGGCCTCAGCTCATCGGCACGAGCGCGACTCGGGTGCTCGCGGCCGCTGGATGGCTCGGTAGCGCTGTCGGCTACACGGTTGCCGCGGTGGCGTTGTCGGAGTCGTACCGACACATCACCGGCGACAACTGGCGTGCGGCAGTCGACGAGATCCGTTGGCTGCTGCCCTTTGTGGTCTCGTCGTTCGGCATGGCCTACCTGGGCTGGGTGGTGTGGACGACATTGGCGGCGATCAACGGTCACCGTGTCGCACCACTGGCCTCGTCGCCGTGGCTGCCGCCGTTCGCCTATCTGGTTGGTCCGGTGGCTGCCGCCGCTGCCTCGATCTATCAGCCGGAACGCAACGGCTGGTGGGTCACCGGCGCCGTCGGATGGGTGTGCCTCGGGCACGGCTTCGTTCTGCTGTCGCTGCGCAGTTCGGCTCGACGGATCGGCGCTGACGCCGACGAGTTCACCAAGCTGCTGTGGTTCCCGCTGGCGTCACTGGGCTACCGGATGATCGCCACCGTGGTCTTGCCGGAGACGAGTTTCAACAACTCCACGTGGTTTGCAGTACTGGTCGCCATCGACGTGATCCTGATGATGTCGACGGCGCTCGCCGCGTGGCGGGCGATGCACTCCTTCGACCAGGCGTGCGCTCGCGATCGCTATCGGTCAGTAGAGAACCAGCTTCCGGCGTTCATGGCATCTGCGCACAGGTAAACGCGGTTACTCGTCCCGCTTCACCTCGTCCCACAGGGCGTCGAGCACAGCAAGATCAGCATCGATCATCGTGATGCCGCGCCTGGCGGCCAGCACTTCGACACCTTCGAACCGACGCCGGAACTTACGCGAAGAGGCGCGCAACGCAGCCTCGGGTTCGATACCGAGATGGCGAGCGACGTTGACGACTGCGAACAGCACGTCGCCAAGTTCCTCGTCGATGCGTTTCGTGTCGCTCGCGGCCATTGCCTCCGCCAGCTCTGCGACCTCCTCGGCGATCTTCGGCATTGCCCCGCCGACATCGGGCCAATCGAAGCCGACTTTCGCGGCCTTGCGCTGCACGTGGTAGGCGTAGCCCAGTGATGGTTGCGATGTCGCGACACCGTCGAACACGCTTGTGCGCCCCTTCTCGGCGTGCTTGATTGCGTCCCAGTTGGCGACAACCGTGTCGGCGTCATCGGCAGTAACCGAGCCGAAAACATGTGGGTGGCGCCGGACCAGCTTGTCGTGAATCCCATCGACCACGTCGGCCATCGTGAACCGACCTTCCTGCTCGGCGATCGTCGCGTGGAACTCGACCTGGTACAACAGGTCCCCCAGCTCCTCGATCAACGCAGCGTCGGTGTCTGGGAGAACGGGGTCGAGTGCTTGTAGCGCGTCGACGACCTCGTACGTCTCTTCGAGCAGGTACTTGACCAAGGACTGATGCGTCTGCTCCTGATCCCACGGGCATCGTTCGCGCAGCGTGCGGGCGAGTTGGTGGAAGCGAACCAGCGATCCACCAACCGGAGCGCCGAGGTGCGGGATGTAGATGCTCGTCAAGTGATCCGCCTCGACCGTACGGTCGAGCTCTGCCCAGGTGGTGCTCGTGATCAGTTCCTGTGGTGTGCCGAGTCGTTGCAGGATCACCACGGGTTCGTCACCTGTAGCCCGCTCGACCGCCAGCTTGATGTCGCTGAGCACCCAGTTGGCGTGGGTGTGGGCCACGAACAACGGACCGTGATCACCCGCTGCGGCAGTAGCGAAGTCGTGGCCGTCGATCAATCGCACACCGGCCTCGACCGGGTCGATGCCCAGCCGGGCGAAGGCGATATCGAGGAACGACATCGCCGGCAGGATCGTGCAGTCAACTCTGTCGTCGCCGAGCAGCAGACGCACCGTGCGTTCGAGCACCAGGGGAGACCCAGGCACGGCGTACAGGACGTCGCCGAACTCGTGAGCAGCAGCTACCAGGCGCTCGGTGATCTCGGCGTACACATCGGCGAACGTGTCGGCCGCTTCGTAGACATCGTCGAACGAGGTCGCTGGGCCTGCGGCGGATGCCGACGGATGCTGCGTCGTGCGGATGAACCGATGATCGTGCGATGCGATCGCGTCGATCGTCTGCTGCGTCACGTACTCAGCGCCTGCCGGGCCAAGCCCGACGATGGTGATGCGCCCGACCGCGACGTGAGAATCCCGACTCGTCACGAGGTCAGCGACACGACCGAACCGCTGCCGGGATCCCACCTGCCGTAACGGGGGTCGACGTAGACCTGGGTGTCGGCGAAAATCGTGACGAGTTGCTCGGCCGGGAGCACGGCGGCCGAGACAGCCGCCTGTGTCTCGAACGACAGGTCGTCGTATGGGCGCAGCAGCAACACTGCGGAGAACGTCTCGAGGTCGGCCGCAAGTGGCTGCCCGACGGGGGTCGTCGTCAGGGCCTCGGCCACGGCGGGCGCGAGCGCTTCCGGAGCCATGCACTCTGTCCCGTCGGCCGCCACCACGATGCCGCCGCTTTCGGCGAGGTCGGTGTTGCCGGAGAACTGTCGCGCTGCATCGGCGAACGACAGGCCCGACTGCAGTGCAGCCATGATCGAAGCCGTGGCGTCGATGGAAGCAACCGGAATCGCTCTCAGGCAGACGACGGGGCTTCCGGCGATGCCCTGTTCGTACACCCCTCTGCCCAGCTCGCTCAGTACGTCGTGTGTGATCCAGGCCGTCAACGTGGCGCGCAGCTGGTCGCCCGACGCTTGCTGGTCGCCCGTCGGTTGCTGGACAGTCGCGTCGACCAAGGCCTGCGCCTCCTGGGCGCTGAGGCTGCGATCGCCGACCTTGGCGGCGACGTCGTTGCGGTCG
>JANOJI010000126.1:0-10854 GCA_031408175.1 Ilumatobacteraceae bacterium | reverse complement strand
CCTGTGTACAGGAATGCAACCTTGCCGGGCCGGCCGTGGCCGCGGAAGATGCCGCGGCCCTGGAGCATCTTCCACGCCAAGCCACCTTGTGCCAGGGCGTCGAGCGCCTTGGCGGTTTTGTCGGCCAGTTCGGCAGCATCGCCGTAGTCGATGGCAATGCGCTCGAGTGCCGCCAGCGCATCGGCGCGCGGTGCCTCGGGCGCGGGTGCTCGGCCGGCAGCGGCCTCGGCGTGGACGGCGCGCAACTGCTCGCCGAGCTCTGCCTCGGTTGCTGCGCCGAGCACCAACGCTCCGCGCAGCGGTGCCTTGTCGACGGGGACCTTCACATCGTTCGTGCCAAAGTCGGCACCGACGGCAACGGCGCGATGGCGGTTGCCGGATGCCCGACCAGGCACGTACTCCTCCAAGACTGCGTGGAAGTTGGTGCCCCCGAACCCGAACGCGCTCACGCCCGCACAACGCACTTGCCCGGCAGACACCTTCCAGTCGGTCAGTTCGGTGTTGACATGGAACGGCGACCCGGGCCAATCGATGTTCGGATTGGGCTCATGGAAGCCGAGGCTGGGCGGGATCGTCTTGGCATGTAGTGCCAACGTGGCTTTGAGCAGTCCAGCAGCGCCCGCCGCCGCCTTCAGGTGACCGATGTTCGACTTCACCGAACCGAGGGCGATGCTGCCCCGGGAGATGTCGGCACCGTTGAATACGTCAGCGATGCTGTTGACCTCGACGACATCGCCGACCCGCGTCGAGGTGCCGTGCGCCTCGACCATCGAGCACGACTCGGGTGACAGACCGGAGTTGCGCCAGGCGCGCTCGACCGCCAGCCGCTGGCCAACCGGATTCGGTGCCGTGAGGCCCTTCCCCCGGCCATCGCTCGCACCTCCGACGCCGCGCACTACCGCGTAGATGTGGTCGCCGGCTTGTTCGGCATCGGCCAGTCGCTTGAGGACGAACAGCGCCGCCCCTTCACCCATCACGAATCCGTCGGCACCTGCGTCGAAGGGCCGGGTGCCCGTGGCGGAGAGTGCGCCGATCTTGCAGAACTTGACGAACGTCGATGCGCCCATGTTGCGATCGATGCCGCCCGTGATCGCCACATCGAACTCGCCGGCGGCGAGGCCGGCGATCGAGGCGTCGAACGCGGCCAGCGCCGAAGCGCAGGCGGCGTCGACGATGAAGTTGGGGCCGTGCAGGTCGAACAAGTTGGCAACACGCCCCGCTATGCAATTGCCCAGCTCGCCGGGCATCGTGTCCTCCGTGAGCGCAGGGGTGATGCTGTCCATGCGGCCGTGCAACTCCCTGGCGATCGCGGCCCGAAGGTCGTCGGGCAAGCCGGCGAACGAGGGTGCATCACCGAGTTCGCGAGCGATCTCTGGGAAGGCGATGCGAAGTGCTGTCTGGTAGTGCCGTTCGCCCCCCATGGCGTTGCCGAAGATGACCGCTGTGCGCTCGTTGTCGAACGTGCGTCCGGGCCAGCCGTAGTCGATGAGCGCGGCATGGGTGCAGGCGACCGCCCACTTCTGGGCGTCGTCCATCGCGTCGCCGACCTTGGGTGGAATAGGGAGGTGCCAATCGAGGGGTGCCCAGTTCCAGTCGCGTACCCAACCGCCGATCTTGGAGTAGGTGCGCTCGGGTGCCTTGGGGTCGGCGTCGTAGTACAGATCGGGATCCCACCGTTGACGGGGCGTTTCACTGATCGAGTAACGGCCCTCTTCGAGGTTGTGCCAGAAGGTAGCGACATCGGGGGCGTCAGGAAGGATGGCGCTCACGCCGACGATCGCGATTGGAAGTGTGGGCTCGCTCATGATGTCCTTCCGTAGAGCGCGGCGGCCACCGCGTCCATGTCGTCGATCAGACCGCGTTGTGCAGCCAGCACCTCGATGAGCCCGACGCGCCGAATGAGATCCGCATCCACGTCCGGACTCCCCCCATGCACCCATCGAACGCCTTCACTGGCGACCTTCAGGGCGACTTCGCGAGCGAATACTCGGCTCATCGCCGCCAGGGCAAAGCCGTCGAAGCGGTGGTCACCTTTCTCCGGCAAGCTGCCCGAGGCCGCAACCGCGGCCCGGCGCGCGAGCGCGGCGGCGCACTCGGTCCAAGCCACCAATTCACCGAGCCGGAGCAGAACGTGCTGATTGCGGGTGAGACGGCCGATCCGGCAGGCCTCCATGATCTCGGCGAGGGCATGATGAGCGAGGGCGGCCACATCGGCGCCGACCGTGGGATCGGTCCGGTGCAGGGTGTCGAGAGCCTCTGCCTGATCGTGGTAGTGGCGTCCGGAAGTCTTCAGATGCTGCTGCCATCTGTCGCGGCCGATCGTCATCTCCATGATCTCGGACGTGCCTTCGTAGATCGTGGTGATCCGCACGTCGCGCTTGATCTTCTCGACCATGTACTCGTGGGTGTAGCCATACCCGCCGAGCGCCTGGATCGCCGCGTCGGCAGCGCTGTTCCCGGCCTCCGTAGCCATGTACTTGGCGATGGCACCCTCGGTGTTGAACAGCCCGTCGTTGCGGTCGATGTGCTCGGCAGTCTCTTCGATGTAGGCACGGGCCGCCTCGAGTCGGGTGGCATGCGGGACGATCAGCTTGTGGGTGTAGCCCTGCTTCTCCGACAGGGGTCCGCCCGCCTGGATGCGTTCCGCGGAGTATGGGATCGCCCGGTCGAGTGCCGCCCAACCCGCGCCGAGCCCGAAGGCCGCAACCATCAATCTCGTGTAGCCGAACACCTGCTGGGCCTGTACGAGACCTTGACCCTCGATGCCTCCGATGAGCCGGTCAGCATCGACCACGACGTCGTCGAGGAAGAGGGCTGCGGTGTTGCTGAGCCGGATGCCGTGCTTGTGTTCCGGCTCGCCGTGGGCGAAGCCGGGTAGGTCGCGGTCGAGCACGAACCACGACGGTCCGCCGGGTGCGCTCGCGAGGATGGAGTAGAGGTCGGCGACGCCGCCGTTGGAGATCCACTGCTTGCGCCCCGTGATGCGATAGCCGACGACCACGCCGTCCTCGCTGATCGGTACCGCCACGGTCTTCAGAGCCCCGAGATCGCTCCCGGCCTCGGGCTCGGTGGCGCCGTACGCCATCAGCAAACCTTCGTCTGCGATGCGGGTCATCCACTGCTTCACCTGTTCGGGCGTGCCACCGACGAGGATCGGGTCGCTGCCGAGGAAGGTTGCGAGGACCGCTGTGGCGACACCTACGTCGATGCGAGCCATGCGCTCGCAGACTCTGTAGATGTCGAACGTGCCGCCGCCCATGCCGCCGTACTCTTCAGCGATGAACAGGAGCTGGACGCCCAACTCGCTGCTGCACATCTTGTGGATCACCTCGGCCGGAAACTCGTCGGCCTCGTCGAGTTTGATGAGCACGCTCTCTGGCAGTTCTCGACGGGCAAATTCTGTGATCGAGTCGAGGATCATGTCGAGCGTCTCCGAATCGAGACCGGGACCAAAACCGAAGGTCATTTTGTCCACCTTTCCGGCCGCGCCGGGCGGTAAGCCGCGGGCCTCTTGGGGTCACGTCAAACGTACGGAAGATGAGCCGCGATTGTCAGGGCCGATAGACCTGAAATATCGAGAGATTCGCGGCGTTGGCCGTATGCATGTGCGATGCTGGCCCGATGCTCCGGTGGCACTCGCTCGGTGAGCGCAGTCTGCCTGAGGCGCGCGATTGGCTCGCCCTCGGCGAACTCGAGCGAGTAGCGGCAATGCGCTTCACGAAGCGTCGTGGCGAGTGGCTGCTGGCCCGATGGACGGCGAAACAGGCACTTGCCGCCGTTCTCGACCTCGCCGACGATCCGTCGTCTCTGGCGCGGCTGGAGATCCGCACGATCATCGGCGGGGAGGCACAGGGGGCACCTGAGGTGTTCGTCGACGGCCTCCGCTACGAGATCGGCATCTCGCTGACCGACCGGGCCGATTGGGCCGTTTGTGTCATCGGTCCTGTCGTCGAGTTGGGCTGTGATCTCGAACTCGTCGAGGCGCGTTCGGACCGCTTCGTTCGCGACTACTTCACGCCCAGCGAACAGGCAGCGGTCACCGACCCACCGTTCGATTCGTCGGGCGACGCCGTCGCCAACCTCATCTGGTCGGCCAAGGAAAGCGCTCTGAAGGTGCTCCGCACCGGCCTCCGCCGCGACACCCGGTCGGTCGAGGTCAGCTTCCCGGCCGAACTGGCCGTGGATGGTTGGCAGCCGCTCCGAGTGCAAACCGAAGAAGGCCGCGACCTGCCCGGCTGGTGGCGGCAGTACGGCGAGTTCCTACTGACGGTGGTCACCGGTCGCCCGGTACCTCCACCGCGAGCATTGACCGACTCACCGGGTCTCGCCACCGCCAGCCCGTCACACTCATGGCTAGCGGCTCCGCTCGCCGATCGTCCGGGCGAAAGATGATGCGCTGCGACATCCCACGTGTTTCGCCTACGGAGCTGATCTCGGTGAACAGAATGGCGTAGCTCAAACTCGGTCGGAAAAGGCTGATCTTCGAGTTGACAGGGATCGATGGAGCGAACTAGTGTTCGTATATGAATTCCAGAGACTACGCTGAGCTGGCCAATCAGCTGACCGGCGAGCGTCTCGCTGTGTCCGACACAGCGCACTGCGGATCGCTGCTCGCTCGACTCAATGGCTTACGGTCGTGGGTCGAGTCCGGCACCCTCGCCGTCACCCGACGCCTCAACGAGCTAGCCCACGAGACCCCCGGCATCTTCCCCGAACAAATCGTGGCCGACGCCACCCGCGTCTCGTTGAACCAGGCCATTCAACCATTCCGACGCGCCGAAGCAGTCGAACTCCTGCCCACCTTTGGTGCTGCGTTGGCCGATGGCGCGATCAACGTCGATCACGTCGACGCCCTGGCTCGCAGTGTCGCCGGCCTCGACAAGGACACGAAGCAACGTCTCGCCGAACGTGATGGGTTCCTCACTGACGTCGCGTCGAGAACCACCTCGGCCGAGTTCGGGCGAACGCTGCGCCAGGAGATCCGACGTGCCCAGACAGACGACGGCATCGACCGCCTCGAACGGCAGCGCCGTAACACCCGGCTGCGCACCTGGACCGATCACGAGACCGGGATGTGGTGCCTGCGCGGCGAGTTCGACCCCGAAACCGGCGCCATCCTGCAACAGCGCCTCAACACCGCCGTCGAAGTGTTGTTCCACGACACCACGCCAGACACCTGTCCCACCGACCCGCTCGACAAACAGCACCATCTACGAGCGCTGGCACTGCTTTCACTGACGTCGGGGAAGAGCAGCGGACGTGCCGGGTCGATCGACATGTCGGTGTTGATCGACGCCAAGACATTGCTGGAGGGTGTGCACCAGCACACGGTGATCGACTGCGGGCTCGGCATCGAACTCCCCGTCGAAACACTCCGCCGCATGGCCTGCTACGCCGACATCACCCCGATCATCGTCGGCGCCGACGGCGTCCACCTCGAACTGGGACGAACAACACGTTTGGCCAGCCGTGAGCAACGCCGGGCACTGCGGGCGATGTACCGCGGCTGCGCTATACCCGGCTGCTGCGTTGCTTGGGACTATGTGGTGATCCATCACCTCAAATGGTTCCGCAACCTCGGCCCCACCGACATCGACAACCTGCTCCCACTCTGCAGCAAACACCACCACCTCGCCCACGAGGGCCGCTGGCAACTCAGCCTCGACACCAAGCGCAATCTCACCATCACCCGACCCGACGGCACCCGAATGACCACCGGCCCACCAACAGTCCTGGCGGCATGAGCGCGTCAGCCGATGCGATCAGCGCTCCGTGCGATCAGTCCAAGGGAACGCGGATGGCGCATTCGGGCCTCCGCGCGGCGAGTTCGCACGGTAGCTGCAGGTAGGTCGACCATCGCCGCGATCTCCGAGGCCCGGCATCCGCAGTAGTACCGAAGCACGACCGCGATCCGTTGCTGTTCAGGGAGGTGCTCCAACACATCCCACAGAGACTCCGCTTCCGGAGTGAGATTCATGGGCCGAATCGGTGCGTACTGACGCATAACCCGGCGACGCCGAAGTGCAGACCGGCACCTGCTCACCACGACGGTTCGCAGGTAGCCACCTGGTTGTCGCAGATCGGCGAAGCGTCGCGAGATCTCCACAAAGGAGTCCTGCACGATCTCCTCGGCTTCTGCGTTGCTCCCGACGAGTGTGTATGCGAGCCGCACCATCGCGGTGTGCCTCGCTGCCGAGTCTTCACGCAAGGATTGGTGGCCTCGACATTGCCGAAGAGTGCCTGGGCAGGCACCCTTGCCGCAGCGAAGTATTAAGACTACCGTTCATCGGACGCGAGCGACCTCCGCGCTCACTCGCGCTCACGGCTTCGTTGAAGCCGACCAACTCGAGAGTCCCAGCGCAGAGATGCGGAGGCATCTCTTGGAGCATTACCGGCTGACCTAATCGGGAAGAGGTGGTGACGTGCCGGAGGAAGAACAGCCCTGCTGTTGCGCGGACGTCGAAATCACC
Source organism: Ilumatobacteraceae bacterium (assembly GCA_031408175.1). Taxonomy (GTDB): domain Bacteria; phylum Actinomycetota; class Acidimicrobiia; order Acidimicrobiales; family Ilumatobacteraceae; genus JAENVT01. The sequence goes on along the minus strand of JANOJI010000126.1, from coordinate 4,384 downwards.
GCGATGCGCGGTTCAACGTGACGCGAGTAACGCCCCGATGTTCATCCCACCATCAGACGCATGCCGACAAAGAAGGGGAGCCACCCATGAGACAGACACATCCACCGAACACGTCGCGACGAGCCCGGCGACCGTTCATTCGCATGATCGCTGTCCTTGCGGTCGTCCTGCCGCTCGCACTCGTCGGTGGGCCGCAGGCCTCGGCGCGACCGCACGACGCCGGGCCGCCGGACACGTTCGTGGCGGCTTGGGATGCGATCGGCACGCAGGCGTTCACTGCCGCGGCGCTGACGCCGGCCGAGGGCCACACGATTTTCGCCTACGTGGCGATCGCGGTCTACGACTCGGTGATGGCGGTGGAGGGCGGGTACGAGCCGTTCGCCGTCGACGCCGAGGCGCCGATGGGTGCGTCGGCGGAAGCGGCGGTAGCAGCGGCCGCGCATGGTGTTCTGGTCCACTACCTGCCGGCTCAGGCAGCGACGATCCTCGATCCGGCTTATGCCGCGTCGTTGGCGACGATCCCTGATGGTCAGGCCAAGACGGATGGCGTCGCCACCGGCGAGCATGTCGCCGACCTTCTGATCGCGCTGCGCGCTGACGATGGTTTCCGGGCGCCAGCGACGTACACGCCGCCGAGCCCGCCGATCCCTGGTGTGTGGCTCCCGACCCCACCGCCGCCGACGGCGGTCGGTGTCTACCTGGGTTTGATGGATCCGTTCAGTCTCGAGTCGGCTGACCAATTCCGGCCGGAAGGACCACCGGCGCTGCGTAGCAAGAAGTGGGCACGCGAGTACAACGAGGTCAAACGGATCGGCTCGAGCACGAGCACGACGCGTACCGACGCGCAGACCTTGGCGGCGCGGTTCTGGGCTGAGGCCCCGGTTCAGCAGGCGCGGGGCTCGTTGCGCAAGTTCGTGCTCGACCACGATCTCGACGTTGTCGGGGCGGCACGGTTCATGGCGATGATCTCGGTGACCTACGCCGATGCTCTCATCGCCTGCTTCGACGCCAAGTATGTCTACGCCTTCTGGCGGCCGATCACCGCCATCCGCGCCGGTGACACTGACAGAAACAGAGCGACCGTTGGTGATCCGACATGGGCCCCACTGCTGGCCGCCACCCCAAACCATCCGGAATACCCGAGCGCCCATTCCTGCATCACACCGGCTGGGGGACGTGTCATCGCCAAGTTCCTGGGAACGAAGCAGATTGATTTCACCATCCCCAGCCTGACCGGCCTCGGCGACCGTCACTACGCCACTCCCAAGGATCTCGAGTACGAGGTCGGCAACGCCCGTATCTGGGGAGGCATCCACTTCCGCTCGGCGGTCAAAGACGGGGTCGAGATCGGCAAACAAGTCGCAGACCACGTCCTCGACCACAACTTCCACAAATCCGACGACCACACGTCTGACGACCACGAGTCTGACGACCATAAGTCTGACGACGACTAGAAGACCCGTTCGCCAGCGCTGATCGCCGCCGGTCGGTATCGAGGCGCACCTGTTCAGGCCTCCGTGCGTGTTGAGCAGTTGCGTTGGCCCGGCGCACTGCCGCGCGGCAGCGGTCACGTTTCACGTAGCACGCGAGCAGTGGCGCGACGATTTTGCCGATCGTGGTACGAAGTAACGGATATGAAGGGCAACGTCGGCACCGACGAATCGCGGATGTGCTGGCCGGCGGTGTTCGCCGAGTTCTATGACCACGCTGCTCGCGAGGTGTACCGCTACCTCGCTCGTGCACTGCTCGGCGACAGGGCGGCCGCAGAGGACCTCACTCAAGAGACGTTTGCTGCGGTCGTGGTGGCTGCTCGCATGGGTCGCTCTGAAGCGCTCACGATGCCCTGGGTGATGGGCGTTGCCCGGCATAAGTTGGTCGATCATTACCGGCGCAGAGCCCGTGACGAACGACGCCTAGCACTCGCGTGGGCGCAGTCGTCGGATTCCGTCGAGCTCGAACTCTTGGACGGATCGGATCCAGCCCGAGTGTTGGAGATGATGCGGACTTTGAGCCCGGAGCACCGCCTGGTGCTGATCCTCAAGTACGTCGACGAGCTCGCCGTGAAAGAGATCGCGACGACGCTGAACCGGTCGCTGCACGCCACCAACTCGCTGCTGAGCAGAGCCCGGCGAGCACTCGCCACTAGCGTCGCGGAGAGCACCTCGTGAACACCAACGCTGTCCGATCTGCTGTCGACCTCGTCGACACGGAGCCGTCGATTGAATTCCTCACAGCCCTTCGCGCACGACTTCTCGCCGATGGTTCCGGGGCCCAGGCGACAACAGCCCAACAGCCGAGCGCTTCGGCATCCGAGACTGTCGAGGAGTATGTCATGGTGGCACCCAGCCTCACCGACACCGGTCCGAACCGGCGCTTGTACAAGGTTCTGGCCGCAGCTGCTTGCGTCGCCGTCCTGGCGGTGATCTTGATCATCACGCGGTCGAACGATCCGCAGGCCGAAGGCGGGCTTCGTGACGTGGACCCCAGAGAAGCGTTGCCGTTGGGCCAGGCTGCCCTGATCACCGCAGAGGAGATCGGCGCAGGGTGGCAGGGAGTCGACGACTTCACCGTCGCGGACTACGAGCGTGAGACCGCGGCGATCAATACGGAGACTCCCGCCTGTGCGGAGCTCGCATCTGTGGGGCTGACAAATCCGACCAGCAAATCTGTACTCGTGCACCAAGACTTCGCCAACGGCCCCGTTCCCATGTTCCACGACGTGTGGGTGTTCGCCACGCTGGAGGATGCATCGCGAGCAATGAATGTGATCGCCGGCGACGTTTATCCGACCTGCTCGCTCAAGCTGTTCGATCGTTTGACTGCGCTCAATCGGAACATCACCGCAGTGTCGACGTCGACCGCTTGGCAGACAACACCCTCGGTCGCGCCGCATGGCGACCGGCAGGTCATCATCGGTCAGAAGATCGAGTACACGTTCCCCAATGGGCACGCTACCGCGGGAGCGATCAACGCCTATGTACAAGTTGGTCGAGCGATCGCGTTCATCGACCCTCAGCACCTCGGCGACGTCGGCCCCACTTCGAACGTCGAGCACGCCATCACCCTCAGTACCGATGCCCTCGAGAAAGTGTTCGGTCGCTAGATCCCGGCGTTTGACGACTCCGGCCCCAATCGGGCGCCAACTCACAAACGGTTCAGAGAATTCTCCTATGCACGCTCGCCGCGTTGGTGTTCACTGAGGTGGCTGTATGAACGCCATCCGCGTCCTCTCGATCGTCGTTCTGTCCGCGCTCGCTGCCTGCTCGTCCGACCCTTCGGCGGAACCCACCACAACCTTCGCCGAAGCCTCCGAAGCGGTCGCGGTCACGACCTCTACTACGCAACCGACAACGGGTTCGCCGGATTGTTCTCAGGGCACCGAGCTGCAGAGTGGTGCGATTCAATCGCCGGATGAGGTTCGCGTCTTGGAGACACCCGATCACCAGTACCTGTGCCTCGTCGGGTCCGGGTCCGACGCCGAAGCAGTGACGATCGGCCTCACTGAGTTGTCCGTTGCCGCACCCGAAGAAGTCAGCTACGGGCCACTGCCGAACAGGTGGTGGTATCACTTGTTCGCGCTGCCCAACGGCTTCCCTGATGTGGACGTGTTCGACGAGACGGGTATCCCGTTGAAGGCCGTTCGCAGCAGCGGGCTAGGTCACCTCGTGATCATCGATCACACCGTGGCTGGGTCTACCCCCGATCCTCTCGTGGTACGTCGCTGGAGCGCAGTGGACGCCGATGGCTCCCAGGTCGCCCAGCTACAGGTGGAAAACTCACCCCTCGCGTCGGTGACGGCCGGGGCCACCGGGCCACTGTCGCCGTTGGTCCCACTCCCAATCCTGTCGTGCCTGCGCAACGAGGGTCTGAACGTGGCCGACCCACCGTCCGTTGGTCCCGACGGCGTGGTGACACCGGCCACGGTGCCAGCGGGATCACCCCCGCGCGACGTTCAACCATTCGCACCCGACCGAGCCCGGGCCGCCTGGGCAGAATGTCGTCACTTCCAGGTCGAAGCGCTCGCCGGACCGGGAACCACGGCCGAGCAGGCCGACGCGACCATGACATTTCTCGACTGCATGGCGGATCAGGGCTGGATCCAAGCGTTCGCTATCTCGGATGCCGGTACCGAGGCACACGACATCGCACTGGCAGCCTGTGCTCAGGGACGGCCAGCTGGCCAGATCCCGGTGACCTGCGACGCATACATGATCGACGACGCTGGAGTCATCGCATCGATACCGGTTCGCACCGGCACTGCCGGGTTCTTCACAGTCGCTCTCGCTTCGTTGCCCAACCCGATCACCGTCGGTGACCGCTTCACCGTCCAGGTCCCGAGCGTGTCCCTGCCACTCTTGTCAGCTGTGGAGAATTTCATCGTCGT
>JANOJI010000106.1:0-7420 GCA_031408175.1 Ilumatobacteraceae bacterium | reverse complement strand
ACGTTCGACCGATTCATGAGTGCTATCGGGCGAGCCGACCTGATCGCCGATCCGCGCTTCGTCGATGTGCCGTCGCGGCTGGCCCACTTCGCCGACATCATCGAGATCCTCACTGCATGGGCCGTCGCCATTGCGACGCCGCAAGACATTGAATCTGCGATGGGCGAGCACGGCCTGGCTACGGGCACGTTGCGATCGCTCCGCGAGGTGTGTGACACCGATTGGGCGAAGGAGCGCGGCGCTGTCGTGGAAGTCAGCGACCGTGGAGACGGAACGTTGCGCCTGCCCAACTCACCCTGGCGATTCGCCAGCGGCGACGTCGGTCTGCGCGGCGAGCCTCGCTATCGCGGCGAAGACAACCGCGCCGTGCTTGGCGAACTGCTCCATATCGATGAGGCCGAGCTTGATCGCCTCGAAGCCGACGCGGTGCTGTCCAGCAGGCTGCCACGCAGATGACCTTGCGATATCCGGTCGCGCCGATGAAAGCCGCAATCGGCACGTTGCCCTCCGACGACGACAAGTGGGCGTACGAGATCAAGTGGGATGGCTATCGTACGCTCGCGTTCGTCGATGCCGGTCAGACCCGGCTGCAGAGCAGCAACCTGCTCGATGTCACGCACAAGTATGGGGAACTGGCCGAACTCGCCGGCTCGGTCAACGCGAAGTCGGCGATCATCGACGGCGAACTGGTGGTGCTCGACGCCGAGGGCAGACCGAGCTTCGAGCTCATGCAGCAGCACGCCACACAGGTCGCCTACTACGTCTTTGACGTGCTGTCGGTCGATGGTCACGACACGATTGCCCTGCCGTACGAGCAGCGCCGCGAGCTTGTGACCGGCCTGCTGGAGTCCGGGCCGAACTGGATGGTGCCGGCGCATCGTGTCGGCGATGGAGCCGCGCTGGTCGCGGCGACGATCGAGCGTGGCTTGGAAGGCGTGATGGCCAAGCGACTGGGCAGTACCTACGTGCCCGGCAAGCGGACACCGAATTGGCGGAAGGTGAAGAACCGGCGCACCGTCCACGTCGTCATCGGTGGTTATACCCCTGGCATCGGTAACCGTGGCACAACCTTCGGCGCGCTCCTGGTCGGCGTGTTCGAACCAGATGGTCTGCGGTTCGCCGGCGGCGTGGGCACAGGGTTCAACCAGCGCACGTTGAGCGACCTGTCGGCGAGGTTTCGGAGCCTTCGCAGTGACAGCTGCCCGTTTGTTTCACTGCCTCCTCGTGAGTACTCGCGCGATGCGATCTGGGTGCGGCCCGAGTTGCACGCCAGCGTCGAGATTGCCGAGTTCACCAACGAGGGATACGTGCGCCATTCCAGCTTCACCGGGCTCGTGCAGTAGCGCCGCGATGCTGACTCGCGACGACGCAGTGGGACGAGACGCGGGTGATCCTCTGGCGCGGTGGAGAGACGAGTTTGCGATCGCCGACCCGTCATTGGTCTACCTCGACGGCAACTCCTTGGGGATGATGCCGCGGCGCACGATCGCTCGGCTCGAACGGGTGATGAGCGACGAGTGGGCTGCGGGGCTGATCAGGTCGTGGGATCACTGGCTCGACCTGCCGCAGCGGGTTGGCGATCGCTTGGCTCCACTCATCGGCGCGGCGGCGGGCGAGGTTGTCGTTCACGACTCGACAACCATCAACATCTACCAACTCGTCGACGCTGCATGTGCGCTGCGTCCCGAGAGGGGTGTGATCGCGATCAGCTCGGCCGAGTTCCCGACCGATCGTTACGTGGTCGACGGAATCGCCCACGCTCGCAGACTCCAGGTGCGCGCCGAACTCGACGACCTCGGCGATGTCGCCGTGATGGTGCGCTCGGTCGTCGACTACCGCACTGCCGAGGTGGCAGACATCGCTGGCGAGACGGCGCGAGCAGATGCGGCCGGAGCGATGGTGCTGTGGGACATGTCTCACGCCGCCGGGGTCCTTGCGATCGACCTTGGTGCGGCGGGTGCACAGCTGGCGGTCGGCTGCACGTACAAGTATCTCAACGGCGGGCCCGGTGCACCGGCGTTCAGTTACGTAGCGGGGGAGTTGCAAGACACACTGCCGCAGCCGATCTGGGGTTGGTTCGCTCAGGCGGACCAGTTCGCGATGGGACCGACCTTCGTGCCGCAGCCCGACATCAGGCGAGTGCTGCTCGGCTCGCCATCGATCCTCGCCCTCGCCGCCGCGGACGAGGGGATCGGCGTGACCCTCGAGGCTGGAATCGAGATGGTCGCCGCCAAGGCGCAAGCGCTGACTGGCTTCGGGCTGGAACTCTGTGACCAGCTCGGCCTGCGCTCGTCGACGCCTCGGGACGCCGCCCGCCGTGGCGGCCACATCGCCATCCACCACCCGCACGCGATGCGTCTGGTCGACGACCTTGCCCAGCACGGAGTGATCACCGACTTCCGCGATCCCGACATCGTGCGTCTCGGCTGCTCGCCCCTGACAACCCGGTTCACCGATGTCTTCGACGGTCTGGCCGCCGTGGCCGACCGTGTCGAGTGATCAGAGCGGGGTTTGCTCCATGTCGCGGGTGACGAACAGCGTCAGTTCGGCTCGATCTCGGACGCCGAGCTTGGGGAGGATCGCATCGAACAGGGCGTCGACCGTCTTCGGGCTGAGATACAGCTCGTCGGCGGCCTGCCGATTGGTTCGTCCACGAGCGATCGACACGGCGACACGCAGCTCGTCGTTGGACAGTCGCGAGGCCAGTGAGGAGCTGGTCGGCGCAACGGGCCCGGCAATGCGGCGGGCCTGCGCGGCCCACGGTTGTGCGCCGACGCGCTCGAAGATGCGCAACGCTGCCCGCGATGCCTCGTGGTCGCCATGGCGTTCGCCCAGCAGCAACAGGCTTCTGGCTTGCTCGAACGGCGCACCCAAAGCGGCGAGTTCCTCGGCAGACGAGCGCAGGTCGTCGGGACGATCGTGCAGCATGCCCTGCCCGCGATGGGCCACTGCGGAGCCCCACTTCGATCTGCTCACGTCGGCCTTCGCGGTGACCTCGGCGATCACTTCGGCGGCCTTATCGACTGCGCCGATGGCGAACAGCGCTTCGAGCAGGTCGCCCTGGTACCACAAGTCGCCGGCGTCGAGCACGTCGGTGTGCAGACGATGTACACGCTCGAGATGCTCTGCGGCCTCGGCGTAGCTGCCGGTGGTCAGCGCCACGTGGCCGAGCGCCGACAACCCCCAGATCTCGAGCACCGTCATGCCAACTCGGCGGGCGCGGGCGATCACGGCCTCGGCGCGTGCCCGTGCCGAGTACGTTCGACCGAACACCGCTTCCACCCGGGCGAGCACGGCGTGACCGAACGATGCTGTCGGCAGGTCGGGCGTGTCGTTGAGATCGACATCGAGCACTGACGAAAGCACTGCGTCGGTCAGTCGCCCGCGGCGGAGGTACAGCTCGCCCTGCAACGCGCCGCTGAAGCCCAGCACCGAGGCCAGCCCATGATGACGGGCCGCGACCATGGAAAGGTCGAGCATCTCGTTGGCCTCGCTCCAGCGTTCTTGCGACATGCGGGCCAGCGCGATGGCCTGAAGAATCGGGAGCAACTTGGCGTCGAGCATTTCGATCGGCAGCGAACCAAGAATGCTCGCTGTGTCGAGGTCGGCCTCGGCACCGTCGCGATCCCCGAGCCGTTGCGACGACATCCCCCGCACGGCCCGAGCGGCGATCAGCATGGGTACGCCGAGTGGCTCGGCGACCTCGACGGCTGACTGGGCGTATCGCCGGCAGTCGACCGCCCGACCGGCCAATCCGCTGTGCAGCGAAGCGCGGATGAACAGCCCGATGGATCGCGAAGGATCGATGGTCCCGATGCGTCGTGCCTCTTCGGCGAGTAGGTCGACGCCGCGGTTCTGGTCGATCATCCAGGCGATTCCTTCGGAGCGGATGCCAATCGCATCGCAGCGAACCAGTGGGTCGTCGCACATTGCCACCACTTCGTCGAGCACGGCCATCGCTCTGTACGGGTCGGATGCGTTCCAGCGCGATGTCCCGGCGGCCAACAAGCGCCGGTGACGTTCGGCTGTGTCGGGCGACAAACCGGCCGCCCGCTCCCAGGTGGCTGCTGCCGCACCCCAGGCTCCACGGCGATCGGCGACGACGGCAACGTGTTCGAGTATCTCGGCGACTGCTTCGTCGGGACCAATCGTCGCAGATGCCAGATGCCACGCTCGCTTGTCAGCGTCACCGACGACTTGTGCCAGCGCTGCATGAGCCGCGCGCATGGCCGCTGGGCCGATCGCATCGTGTATCGCAGTACGCATCAATGGGTGGGTCAACTCGACCGATTCCGGTGAGACGCGCGCAATCCCGGCTGCCTCGCCGGCCGTGAGCCCGGCGATACCTGCCTCGAAACGGTCGACGGCGTCGCGGATGTCGCCGCCGGTTGTGTCGAGGGCGGCGGCGACAACGGCCAACGCCTGCCTTGCTCCGTCATCGAGAGCATTGATTCGATCGACGAATGAAGGGATCAGCCGATTGCCGACAGGCAGGTCGTGAGGCAGCGGGGTTCTCCCCGCCAACTGGTCGTCATCGAGCAGGAGCGCCAGTTCGCCCAATGCCAACGGATTGCCTTCGGCGGCATCGACACATCGCTGAGCGACGTCGCGATCTGTACCAGCGCCCAGCATCGCCAGCGCGTCATCGACATCGAGACCCTTGACGTCGATGGTCTCGAAACCGGCACTGTCGAACTTGGACGCCATGCCCGAGCGTTCTGTGATGATGGCCACGACCGGCTCGTCGGGCAGCCGACGCAGTGCGAATGCGAGGGCTGAGCAGGAAGGTTCGTCCAGCCAATGCGCATCGTCGATCAAGAGCACCAGCTGGGCGTGCTCGCTGGCTGCTGCGAGGGCTGCGAGGACGGCGCCACCAACGGCCAACTGACCCTGCGTCGACCCATCGCCGATGGCGCTGGCCAGCACCGCCTCGTGCGGCCCCGGGACCTTGATGCGAAGCGCCCTGATCGCCTTGCTCAACGCGGCCAGGCCGGAGTACGCCAACTCCGCGTCGGACTCGGAGCCGGTCAGTCGAATCAACGCGCCCGAGGTCCGGGCCGCCACCCAGTCGAGCAGCGTGGTCTTGCCGATGCCCGCGTCACCGCGCAGCCGGATCGTGACCCCGGAGCCCCGGTCGAGGTTGCTGAGCACTCCGCTCAACAGGTCGAGCTCCGTGCGGCGACCGACAACTGTCGCCGTACGCTGCCCGTTGCCCATCGTCACATTATGGTCGGCGGATAGTTCCCCGGTTCAAAGCGTTCCGAACGAGGCGGACTGGCATCAGCTCCGAGAATCGGACGTTGAAACGCGTTGGTTGGTCGCGTCTGGGCCAGGCGGCTCTAACCTGGCGCGGAATCGGGTGAGAATGTACGCGCACCCGGCCCGTCGCCCCTCTAGCTCAACGGTAGAGCAGCGGACTTTTAATCCGTTGGTTCGGGGTTCGAGACCCCGGGGGGGCACCTGATCTCTCCAGCTCAGAGCATGGTTCTGAGCCGGGATTTTGGATCGAACTAGCCTGTTACCGCGAATCTGCCGCGAAAAGATGGTTCGAATGGGAACGATGCGACAACGCACGCCTGGCACGTGGGAACTCGTCGTGTCGGCCGGGCTTGACCCTGCGACGGGTCGATACCGGCGGGTGATTCGCCCGGTCAAGGCCACCTCGAAGCGCGAGGTGAAGGCTGCGCTGACCGATCTCGAAGCTGCAGTCGCTGCCGGCAAGGTCTCATTCGACGACATGACGTTGGCCGAATTGCTCGAGCGTTGGATGGAGCACATCGCCGGACTCGGACGAGCCGACACGACGCTGTACCACTATCAGCAGTACATCGACCGGGAGATCGCTCCGGTACTCGGAGCGATCCGCTTGTCAAAGCTGAAGGCCCTCGACATCGACCGGTTGTACACCAAGCTGCGCAAGCGTGGATTGGCGCCAGCCACGATCCGCCAAGTCCACGCGATCCTGCGCGCATCGCTGAACCAAGCGGAACGGTGGGGCTTGGTGCAGCGCAACGTCGCCAAGCTCGCGTCCGCCCCGTCACAGCCGCAGCGCGAGCAGCACCCGCCTGACGTTACCGAGGTCCTCGCGCTACTCGCCGCTGCGAGGGATGTCGACCCGATGTTCGGTCTCTACATCCGCGTCATGGTCGCGACGGGCGCGAGGCGCGCCGAGGTTTGCGGTCTGCGTTGGTCCGATGTCGACCCGGCGACCGCCACGCTGACCGTGCAGCGGAGCTACACGCTCGTACCGGGCGTGCGCGGCGACCGACCGACCAAGACTCGTTCCGTCCGCACCGTCGCTCTCGACCCCGTCACGCTCGACGAGTTAGAGAACGCATGGATGACGACACGTGCGCTCGCCCAGGAATGTGGCCTGGACATCGATCGGAGACGCACCGGCTACATCTTTGCCATGGACCCAACCGGCGACTCGGCGTGGCGCCCCGACACAGCGAACGCCCGTTGGGTGCGAGCCCGGAACGCCGTGGATCTCCCCTCGGTTCGGCTGCACGACCTGCGCCACTTCCAGGCGACGCAGTTGTTGGATGCCGGTGTGCCGGTGCCAACTGTCGCCGCACGACTCCGGCACACCGACGGCACGACCACCATGAAGATCTACGCGCACCGGAGCGTCGCGCCGACGAGCTCGCCGCCGGAGTCGTTGGAAAGCTCCTCGATGACATCGAATAGCCGGTGAGAACCCCGGTCCCACCGGTGTTTCCCTGTGATGCCCAGTCTTGGTCCGTTGTCACACGGATATGGCACGCCGGACGACTCAAGGCGCTGCCGGTGCGACCGTCAGCTGAATTGATCGCGCAGCCAATGCGCTGATGTCTGACTGCTCCGCGATCCGGGCGAGGGTCGAGCGTTCTTTCGTGGTCAATGACGCGCTGGTTCGATCCGCCGGGCCGAGCAGCCGAGCGAGGGCGTCGACGTCGCGCATGTGTTTGGCGCATTCTGCCGGAGACATTGAGATGATCTCCGTAACGGCCGTTGCCTTGCCTAACAATGCGCCGATCAATGTTGGTGTGCGCACGATTCCGGCGGTGTTGTCGTCGAGTTCCACTCGCACGAGTGAGACGCGTCCGAAGGCCTGTGAGGTGCCGGATGCCTCGATCGTGCGTCCGCTGCCTAGTGAGAGTGCCGCTCTGGTCCCCATGTGGTCGGGGGCGAGAACGTCGATGGTTGCCTGGCCACGTCGGTAGCGATGGGCGGTACCTTCCGGGCTCGGCAGGTCCTGATCGAACCCGGCGCGGGTCAGAACATCGTGGGTGTGCTCGAGGGCAGCCGGTTCGATGCGAAGGTCGACGACGAGGTCGATGTCGTTGGTGGGGCGAACGTCGGTCGACTCGCGTTCGACCTCGTGGAGGAACACCATCTGGCCGCCGATCAACAGCCAGTGGTGCCCGAGCTGAGGGGC
>JANOJI010000080.1:0-11748 GCA_031408175.1 Ilumatobacteraceae bacterium | reverse complement strand
GTCGGCCCGATACCGTCGGCCAGATCCCGCTCGGTCGTAGGGCAGATGCAACACGTCGAGTGGCTCGACTGCAGCAAGGCGATATCGGCGTGGTCGAGATGTGTCGCGTGCACCGCGGTGAAACGGTCGCCGAGGACGACCTGACGGGCAAGCAGAGCCGTCGGCGTGCACCCGTGAATCGCCACGCATTGTTCGTTCTCCGCCAGCTGTTCGCTGACGTGAGCGTGCACGGGCTTGTGGTGCGACGCGGCCCACTCGGCAACGATCCCCATCGACGCTGGGTCGACGCTGCGCACCGAGTGGATGGCCGCGCCAATCCTGGTGGTCGGAGTCTCGGCCAGCCCCTCGAGCCGCTCCGCCCAAGCCTGGGCATCACCGTCGCTGAACCGCTGCTGGGTGGGGCTGAGTTCGGCATCGTCCGTCATGCCCGCGCGCAGGTAGCAGGCGTCGAGCAACGTCATGCGGATGCCAGCCTCCGCGGCCGCGTCGAGTAGCACCTGACCCATCTCGTTCGACTGTGAGTACGGCGTGCCACCTCGATCGTGGTGCAGGTAGTGAAATTCGCCGACGCAGGTGAACCCGGCCAACACCATCTCGGCGAACGTTGCCGTGGCAAGGATGCGGTACGAGTCGGGATCGAGTCGATCGGCGAGCTCGTACATGCGATCGCGCCACGTCCAGAACGAACCCGTTTCGTCGTGGGTGCGGCCGCGCAGCGCGCGGTGAAACGCGTGGCTGTGTGCGTTGGCCATTCCCGGCAGCGTCAAGCCGGCGAGCACATGTGCGCCCGACGGTGGCCCGATGCCGAGATCGATCGAGGCAATCCGATCCCCCTCTACCGTGATGGTCACATCGCGTTCAACCGCCCCGTCGAGGTCTCCGAGCCAGGCCAGTTCGCACCAGTACGTCGTCACGATCCCGCCGTCATGATCCGACCCGGGCGACGAACTCGGTGATCCGCTCGACGAACGCAGCGCGATGGAAGCGCTCGAACTGCTCCCACGTCATGAACGTGCGTGGGTCGACGACCCGATCGAGAAACAGCACGCCGTCAAGATGATCGCACTCGTGTTGGAAGGTTCCCGCTGTCAGTCCGCGCCTGACCTCGTCGTACGCCACGCCGTGCCGATCGAGATACTGAACCCGCACGTTGACGTGGCGCATCACCGAGCCGCGCAGGTTTGGCACCGACAGGCAACCCTCGTTGATCTCGACCAGCTCGTCGTCGATTGGTTCGATGATCGGGTTGACGACCACGGTCAACGGGATGCGCGGCTTGTACGGATACCGGGGGTTGTCGCCCACTTCGATCGAGGCGATCCGGATCGGAACACCGACCTGGTTGGCGGCAAGGCCCGCGCCGTTGGCGTGGCGCATCGTCTCGATGAGATCGTCGATGAACTGCTGCGTCTCCGGCGTCGCCAACTCCCCCACCGTCACGTCGCGCGCCCGTTCGCGCAGGACCGGATGCCCGACCGTCACGATGTCGCGAACGGTCATCCGTCGGACTCGGTCATGGGGATGCGAACACCTCGTTCGGCGGCGACGTCGGTTGCTCGCTGGTAGCCGGCATCAGCATGGCGGATGACGCCCATACCGGGATCGGTGACCAGCACACGCGCCAGCTTCTGCGCGGCCAGATCGGTGCCGTCGGCGACCACCACCATGCCGGCGTGGATCGAGCGGCCGATACCGACGCCGCCGCCGTGGTGGATGCTGACCCACGTCGCGCCGCTCGACGTGTTGACCAGTGCGTTGAGCAGCGGCCAGTCGGCGATCGCGTCGCTGCCATCGGCCATCGCCTCGGTCTCGCGGTAGGGGGACGCGACAGAGCCGGAGTCGAGGTGGTCGCGACCGATCACAATCGGGGCCGAGACCTCGCCGGTGCGAACCATCTCATTGAACCGCAGGCCGAGGCGATGGCGTTCGCCATAGCCGAGCCAACAGATCCGCGCCGGCAGACCCTGGAAGGCGACCTGCTCGCTGGCCAACTTGATCCACCGATGCAAGTCCTCGTCGTCGGGAAACTCCTCGAGCACGGCCCGGTCGGTGGCTGCGATGTCGGCAGGATCACCCGACAGCGCAACCCAGCGGAACGGTCCCTTGCCCTCGCAGAACAATGGGCGGATGTAGGCAGGCAGGAAGCCGGGGTAGTCGAAGGCTCGGTCGAAGCCGCCGAGTCTTGCCTCGGTTCGCAGGCTGTTGCCATAGTCGAAGACCTCGCTGCCCTTGTCGAGAAAGCCGACCATGGCCCTGCAGTGCGTGGCCATGCTGTCGCGCGCGCGGCGGATGAGTTCCTGCGGGTCGGTGCGAGCCAACTCGGCTGTCGCTTCCGGCGTGAGGTCGGCGGGCACATAGCTCAGCGGATCGTGGGCGCTGGTCTGGTCGGTGACGATGTCGGCGGGGAAGTCCATCTCGAGCAACTTGGGAACCACGATGGCGGCGTTGCCCACCAGCCCGACCGACAGCGGTCGCTTCTCGTCGCGCGCTCGGATACAACGGTCGATCGCATCCTCGAGCGAATCGGCGACCTCGTCGAGATACCGCGTCTCGACGCGCCGGCCCACACGCCACCCGTCGACGTCGATGCACAACGCGACACCGCCGTTCATGGTCACGGCCAACGGTTGGGCTCCGCCCATGCCCCCCAATCCAGCGGTGAGAGTGATCGTGCCGGCCAGCGTGCCCGCAAACTTGCGGCGGCCGATCTCAGCAAAGCATTCGTAGGTGCCCTGCAGGATCCCCTGCGTGCCGATGTAGATCCACGAGCCGGCGGTCATCTGGCCGTACATCGTCAAGCCCATCGCCTCGAGCCGGCGGAACTCATCCCAGTTACCCCACTCCGGAACGAGGTTGGAGTTGGCGATCAGGACACGCGGCGCCCACTCGTGGGTTCGAAAGACGCCGACCGGTTTGCCGGATTGAACGAGCATCGTCTCGTCGTCGGCCAACGTCGTGAGCGTGCGGATGATCGCGTCGAACGCATCCCACGAGCGGGCCGCGCGGCCGGTACCGCCGTACACCACTAGATCGTCGGGCCGCTCGGCTACCTCGGGATCGAGGTTGTTCATCAACATGCGCATCGCGGCCTCTTGCTGCCAGCCTCGGCACGTCAACTCCGAGCCTCGCGGCGCTCGCACGGGTCGTGGTCCTGACATCGACGTCTCCCTTCCTCTCGTTCAGTCGCTCAGTCCAGCGTGCCGGTGACTCGCTCGACCGCTGCCAACAGATCGCCACTCATCACGAGGGCCTCGGCCCGGCCGAGCTCCGGCGACAACCATCGGTCGGGTCCTGCACCAGCGACGCCGGCCTCGCGCAACGCGGTCACTGCCGCCGAAGTCGCTGCCGCCGGTTGCAAAGGCAGGCGAAGATCGATGCCGCGTGCCGCGCACACCAATTCACAGGCGAGAATTCGCCCGAGGTTGGCCACCGAGCGCCGCAGCTTGCGGGCCGCGCCCCAACCCATCGAGACGTGGTCTTCCTGCATCGCCGATGTCGGCAACGAATCGACGCTGGCCGGCGACGCGAGTCGGCGATTCTCGGCGACCATCGCAGCCTGTGTGTAGTGAGCGATCATCAGCCCCGAGTTGACTCCCGCATCTTCGGCGAGGAAGGGAGGCAAGCCGTGCGAACGGGTGGGATCAAGCATGCGATCGGTGCGCCGCTCGGCAATGGCACCGACCTCGGCGGCCGCGATCGCCAGGAAGTCGCAGGCGAACCCGACCGGAGCGCCGTGGAAGTGCCCGCACGATTCGACGCGGCCGTCGGGTAAAACGCTGGGGTTGTCGATCGCCGAAATCAGTTCGGTGTCGGCGACGGAGCGGGCAAAAGAGATGGTGTCGCGCGCCGCGCCGTGCACCTGTGGCGTGCAACGCAACGAGTAGGCATCCTGCACACGCGGGTCATCGGATCGATGGCTGGCCACGATCGGGCTGCCGTCGAGCAATCGGCGCAAATTGTCGGCCGACAGGGTTTGACCGCGATGCGGCCGCAGCGCCATCAGATCGGCAGCAAACGCCCGGTCGGTGGCCATCAGCGCCTCGACACTCATCGCCGCGGCGATGTCGGCAGTGCGCACGAGCATGTCGAGATCAGCGAGCGCTAATACCAACATGCCGAGCATGCCGTCGGTGCCATTGATCAGCGCCAGTCCCTCCTTCGCCCGCAACGTCACCCCGGCGATGCCCGCAGCAGCCATCGCCTCGGCGCACTCTCCTTCACCGATCAAGGCGAGCGCGACGTGGGCCAACGGGGCAAGGTCGCCGCTGGCGCCCAGTGAACCGTGCTCGTGAACCGACGGAACGATGTCGGCATTCAGCAGCGCCAAAATGGTGTCGACCACGACCTGGCGTACCCCCGAGAATCCCATCGCCAGCGTGCGGGCGCGCAGCAGCATCATCGCCCGCACGACCTCGGGTTCGACCAACGGACCCATGCCGGCAGCGTGCGAGCGGATGAGAGCGCGTTGGAGTTCCTCGCGCCGTTCAGGTGGGATCACGGTGGTGGCAAGCGAGCCGAATCCGGTCGAGATGCCGTACACGGCATCGTCGAGTTCGGCCAGACCCTCGACGATCGCAGCACTGCGCGAGATCGCTTCGCGTGCCGATTCGGAGACCGTCACCCGCGCCCCACGACGGGCAACAGCAACCACGTCGATGGCGCTGACGCCATGTGCACCGACGACGACATCGCTGGTCGTGATTTCCATCGACGGTAACTTACGTTGCCGACGCGCCCCTCGCTGCTTCTGCCGAGTTTCCTATCGGCGGGTAGCGTGCGGCCATGCCTGGTTCGATTCTTGGAACGCGTGTACTGCGCACCGAAGACCCCGAGCTGTTGCTCGGCTTGGCCCGATATGTCGGCGACCTCGACCTGGGTAACCAGTTGCACATTGTGTTCGTGCGATCGGAAATGGCCCACGCGCTGATCACAGGTATCGACACATCGGCTGCGCAGGCGGCCCCCGGTGTCGTTGCGGTGTGGACCGCCGCCGACCTGGGCATCGATGCCTTCCAGAGCATGGCCACGGTGCACGACGACTTCGCCCGCCCCGCGCTTGCAGGTGACCGAGTGCGCTTCGTCGGTGAGGCAATCGTCGCCGTCGTCGGCGACACGGTCACGCAGGCAAAGGATGCTGCCGAGATGGTGATCGTCGACTACGAAACCCTGGATGCGGCGGTCACGGCAGAGGCGGCACTAGCCGACGATGCGCCCGTGCTGTTCGAGGGCCACGGCGACAACATCGCGGTTGCCACCACCGACCCGGTCAACGCCGATCTGTTCGCCGACGCCGACGTCATCGTCCGCGGCCGGTACATCAACCAGCGAATGGCTGTCGCCCCGATGGAACCACACGGCGCGGCGGCAGCGATCGGTGACGACGGGCGACTGCTCGTCTACGGATCCACGCAGATGCCACACCTCCTTCATCGACTGATCGCCACGGCGCTGGCAATCGACCCGAGCGAGATTCGAGTCGTCACACCTCTGGTGGGCGGCGGCTTCGGCGGCAAGGCCGGGCTGTATCCCGAGCAGGTTGTGGTCGCCGCCGCTGCAATGAGATTGCAGCGACCCGTTGTGTGGGCAGCCACGCGTAGCGAAGACATGGTCGCCCTGTCGCACAGTCGCGGGCAGATCCAGTACGTCGAACTCGGGTGCAAGCGCGACGGCACCTTCACCGGGTTGCGCGTGCGCTTGGTCGGCGACGGTGGCGCCTACCCGGGCCTCGGGTCGTTCCTGCCCAGCGGTACGCGGCGTATGTCGAACGGCACGTATCGCTTCACCGGCATCCAGTTCGACGTGGTCGTCGCCGCGACCAACACCACGCCGATGGGCGCGTACCGCGGTGCCGGCCGGCCCGAGGCAACGGCGTTGCTCGAGAGGATCGTCGACCAGGCGGCAATCGAGTTGGGGATCGATCCCATCGAGTTGCGCCGGCGCAACCTGCTGACCGACGACGTGTTTCCTTTCACCACGCTCACCGGCATCACCTACGACAGCGGGGCATACTCCACGCCGCTCGACGCGGTCGCTCGATGGGCCGGCTACGACGAGCTCCGTCTGGAGCAGGCGGCGCGACGAGCCAGCGGCGACCGCAGGCTGATGGGCATCGGCGTGTCGACGTATGTCGAGATCACGGCCGGCGGCGGCACCAGCGAGTACGGGGCGGTGGAGGTGCACGACGACGGCTCGGCGACGGTGATGGCCGGCACCTCGGCGCATGGCCAGGGCCACCAGACCGCGTTCGCGATGATTGTCAGCGATCAGACCGGCATCCCCATCGACCGCGTTCGGCTGTTGGCAGTCGACACCGACGTGGTGCGCAGTGGCGGAGGCACGGGCGGGTCGCGCTCGTTGCAGCTCGGCGGATCAGCGGTGCTGCGTGCCACCGAATCGCTTGTCGACAAGGCCAAGCATCTGGCCGCGCATCTGCTCGAAGCCGACATCGGCGACATCGTCGTCGACACCGCGACGGGCACCGTGGGCGTCGCCGGTGTACCGAGCACGGGCCTCGACTGGGCAGCGCTCGCCGCGGCGGCTGCCACGGCCGATGGCGTGGTCGATCATTCCGACGGCACCTTGGGTCTCGCCGCCCAACTCGACTTTCACCAGGGTGAGGCCACGTTCCCGTTCGGCGCGCACATCGCCGTCGTCGAAGTCGACCAAGACACAGGCAAGGTCACACTGGTGCGGCACATCGCTGTCGACGACTGCGGCACAGTGTTGAACCCGCTGCTGGTCGAGGGGCAACAGCACGGGGGCGTCGCCGCAGGCATCAGCCAGACGTTGTACGAGCAAGTGATCTACGACGACGACGGCAACCCGTTGACCGGCAACTTCATGGACTACGCGATCCCCTCTGCGGCCGAATTCCCCAGCTTCGAGGTGCACAGCACCGAGACGCCGACGCCGCTCAACCCGCTCGGCGCAAAGGGCATCGGCGAGGCCAGCACCATCGGCAGCACACCGGCCGTACAGAACGCTGTGATCGATGCGCTTGCCCATCTAGGGGTACGTCACATTGATCTGCCATGCACCAGCCAGACGGTGTGGCAGACCATTCGCGATGCCGAGGCCGGCACGCTGGCCGACCCGTGGGTCGAGCCTCCGGCAATCTTCGCCCGACTTGCTGCGGGCCAAGAGGTCGACGAGGCCGGACTGAGCGCCGCCGAGGGCATCTGAGGATCGGCGAGCCCTGGCGAATCGTCAGTGACGATATGGGCTCTGGCGTTCGCCCACGATCTGGGCGCCAAAGACCGCCTTCGCCGCAGGCAGGTCGTGAATGAATGTGGCACCCCGATCTTGCGGGCAACCTCACTACGGTTGCGGGCATGCCTGAGGGCGACACGATCCGGCGGCTCGCCGACACGATTGGCCGGCGATTCGCCGGCCAGCGGTGCGTGCGCTGCGTCACCCGGGATCCACGTCTGGTCGGTGTCGATCTCACCGGTGCCACGCTGGTCGATGTCGACGCTGTCGGCAAGCACCTGTTCATCCGGTTCGACACCGGCAACACGCTGCACTCGCATCTATTGATGACCGGCTCGTGGACGGTTGGCCCGGCGGCACGCGAGCCGGATTGGAGACGACGCGTCGAACTGTGGATGGAAACCGGCCGGCTCACAGGCATCGATCTGCCAATTGTCGACATGCTGCCGACAAGCCAGGAGGATCGTGTCATCGGTCACCTTGGTCCCGATCTGTGCGGCCCCGACGAGCCCGACATCGAGGAAATCGTCGAGCGGCTGCTACGCGAGCCTGATTCCGCGCTGGCGGCTGCGCTGCTCGGCCAACGCAACGTTGCCGGGTTCGGCAACATCTACGCGATCGAGGTGCCATTCATTGGCGGTGTCTCTCCCAACCAACCGGTCGGAGCGATCGAGGGGTTGCAGCATCTCGTCGGCCTCGGCGCAGCCATCATCCGGACCAATGCTGACCGCGGACCACAAAACACCACCGGCCGTCGTTTGAACACGGCGGACCACTGGATCTACGCCCGCCGCGGGCGGCCTTGCCCGCTGTGCGCGACCACCCTCGACGGTTGGGAGGAACGAGACAGCCCGTGGGGCCGGACCTCGGTGTGGTGCCCGAGCTGTCAGCGCGTCGATGCCGTGCGACCCGTCAACACGGCAAGAATCGCCAAGCTGCTGGCGCTGCACCCGGCCCGACGCCAGCCATCCTTCCCGCGTTCCTAGGCCCCCGCACCTCTCAGCCGGGGTGTCCGGTCGGGTCGACCGTTCTGCCCGAGCGTCCCATACGGCTGCCCCGACGGCTCTTTTCGAACGGTGGGCCGAATGTGGACACTTGTGGCATTCCGTCAACATCAGGAGGCTTCCCATGGCCGATCTCGATCACCCTGTCACCTACGTGGCCCAGTCGCAGCCCATGTCGTGTTGGGCTGCCTCGGCAGCGATGATGATGAACACCACCGAGGCCGTCATCCTCCAGCAGTTCGAGTTCGGTGAAGACGGCGCCGACGAACCTGAATGCCGCGAGCTGGCCAGCCGGCTCAACATGAACATCCTCCCAGAGGCCTGTCGCAACGCCGACGGCTGGTGGCAGATCCTCGGTCGCGGGCCGGTGATGGTCGGAATTCCCGACCATTTCATTGTCGTCGGCGGCATCTACACCGACGATGCCGGCAACTCGCAGGTGCATGTCTACGATCCGGCGAGGGGCGACTACTGGTCGACCCTCGAAACCGTGGAGAACGGATACGAGGCCGACTGGAACTTCAGCTATGACCTGCTGCAGCGCTAGGGAGCGCTAGCCGCCGCGGCTGAACATCGATCGCACACCACTGGTGAACGCCGGATTGCTGAAGCCAGCGGGCCGATAGGTGGCAAGGTCGATGAGCAACGGGGCAAACACTCCCGTGAACTGCGGCTGATCAATCGCAATCACCTGCTTACCTCCGATGAGCACTCCGTTGCGCAGTACGAGGAAGCCGAATCGGAACGCGCCAGCTGCATCGGTGCGCACGGTTGCAAACGGCACTTCGCCGAAGAACGCCAGCTCGACATCGATGTCCGGCGGGAAGCCCTCGCCGATGGCCACGGCGACTTCGCCGGGGCTGACGACACCCGGATTCATCTTCAACGTCGGCGTGAACAACTGCACGGTTCCCCTGATGCGCAACGTGGCCTGCGCCGATTGACCATCGGTACCAACGATTCCCAGGGTTGCCGACATCGCACCCTCGCGAGTGATCGTTGCCGCAACGTCGATGGTGCATGTCCCACCCGCAGCAAGCGAGGTACCGCAGGTGTTCGCGGTGATCGTGAACTGATCGGCTCCCGTACCACTGAGCCCCGAGCCTGCCAACGGCACCGCAGTCTGACCGGGATTCGACACGACGAACTGCTTCGCGGCGACCGAGCTGCCCACCGGGCCGGAGCCGAAGTTCGCGACACCCGGCGTCATGACCAGCGATCCTGGCGTCGGGGCCGGCGGCGCCAAACCATTGCCGACCAGCGATGCCGATACCGAGAGCCCGTCGCCCGACACGGTCACTGCCGAGCTGGCCCCGCCTGGGGCGGCGGGAGTGAACACGATTGTCACGGCGCACGTCGCACCGGGGCCCAAGACCCCACCGCATCCATTCCCGATGATCGAAAACGGTGCGGCTGGGGGCGTAACAGCACCGATGTTGATGTCGACGCCCGAGGTGTTGGTGACGACCGCATTCTGAGGTGCCGACTGAGTACCAGGGGCAATCGTGCCGAAGTCGAGCGACGGCGTGATGTCGAGCGCGATCGGCCGTTGGCGCATCCACACGTTGAGTCCGTTGGGCGTGCGAAGGCCGGAGAGTTCGTTGTTGGCACCGGACGTGAAGGCCACATACCGACCGTTCGACGACATCGACGGGGCGAACGAATCCGTGGTGGTCGGCACATCGCTGACTCCGTAGGACACGAGATCGAAGGCCGCTGAATCGAAGTAGGCCGACGTGGAACGGGCGACGTGGACCTGCCTGACAGACTTTCCGCCGGGCGGCGGATTGGCGGCGAACATCAGGGCAATCTGGGTGCCATCCGGGCTGATCTCTGCTTCGTCGACTGTGCCGCCCATCAGTTGCGAAGGTGACGTGCTGACGACCCTGGTGACCCCTGCTGTCCGATCGCGTGCGTACACCTGGGGCGAGGTCAGCGTAGGTGCGCCGACGACGTCAGGAGTATTCGAGGTGAATGCCACGTATCGCCCGTCGGCCGACAGCGTCGGGCTCGAGCTGGAACCCGTCAACGGCTGTCCGTTGTTGCCGACGGAGATCACCTCGGTATTACACACCACAGCTGCTCCGGTGATGCACGGCGGAGTCCAGCCGACAACCACATTGCGGCTGATGTCGCTGATCGTCACCTGGCCACCAACGGCCACATACGCGCCGTTGTCGGCGATGTCGATCGAGTTGGAGTTGAAGACGCCGTTGTACAGCCTGGCTTCGGAGATCGTGCCGCTGGTGTCGATCCGGGCCACGCGTTGCCCCGCCGCCGCAGTGGAGGCGACATAGGCGACATATCGACCGTCTGCGGAGATTGCCAACTGACCGCGCGTGTCGCCTGTGGCAGTGAACAAGGGGAATGGGTCGCCGGGGGAACCTCGCGAGATCGCGATCGGCAATGTGTCGGCCGTGCAACGATCCCAGCTGTAGATGTCCCACTGTGCAGGGACGATGAAGATGAAGAACGGCGGCGGAAGGGTGAACGTCCTCTGGGGATAGAAACCCCAGAACGCGACGTGGCAACCGTCGCGGCTCAGCACGGCGTTGTTCATCGCCGTGACGTTGAACGGCGCTGGTACCGCCGTCGTCACGCCCGCAGCGCGGTCGCGGACGTAGACCCAGTCGCTGACGAACTCGCTGCCAACGGGCGGATTGGCGGTGAAGGCGACCACGTTGCCATCGCCCGACACCGAAGGGAGGTTGTCTTGTGAGCTGAGTGTGCCGCCGAAATCGGGATCGACGGAGATGAGTTCGGCCGGTCCTGCGGCCGACGAGTTGCCCTCGCCAATCCAGCCAACGGTTGCAGCCGTCAGCAGCAGTGCGAGCACGCATCGGCCGGCACGTGGGGTACGCGCAGCGTGACGAGTCATACCTGGCCCCCGCCCCACGCCCGCCGCATGGGCTACAGCGAACACCGTCGACGACCGTTTGTCAACGTCGGGGCCACATCTGTGGGTCAACCACCTCGGCTGAACATCGAACGTACGCCGGCGGTGAAGGCTGGGCTGCTGAAACCGCTCGGGCGGTACGAGGCGAGCTCGATCAGTAACGGAGCAAACACTCCGGTGAACAGCGGCTGATCGACGGCGATCACCTGCTTTCCGCCGATGCGCACGCCGTTGCGCAGCAGGAAGAAGTTGTAGCGGAACGTCCCGTCGACTTCGGTGCGGATCGCGACGAACGGCGGCTCGCCCGCGAACGCCAATTCGACATCGATGTCGGGCGGGAAGCCCTCGCCGATGGCCACGGTGACCTCTCCGGCGCTGACGACACCAGGATTCATCTTCAGCGTCGGTGTGAACACCAGCGTGCCCCTGACCCGCAGCGTGGCCTGCGCCGACTGGCCGCCGGTGCCGCTGACGCTCAGCGTCGCCGACGATGCGCCGTCGCGAGTTGCCGTTGCGGTCACGGTGATCGTGCACGAGGCACCGCTGGCGAGCGAACCGGTGCAGGTGGTCGACACCATGGTGAACTGATCTGCACCAGCACCGCTCAGGGCCACGCCCGCGAAGGGCACGGCCGACTGG
>JANOJI010000078.1:0-1790 GCA_031408175.1 Ilumatobacteraceae bacterium | reverse complement strand
TTGGTGGTCTCGAACGCTCGCGCCGGTGCGTTGGTGAGCGTCTCGCTGTTCGCGATCCGTTCGATCTCGTCGATCTCGGCGTCGGTCACGGCGTCGTAGTGGCTGAAGTCGAAGCGCAGTCGATCGGGAGCGACCAACGAGCCGGCCTGTTTGACATGTTCGCCCAACACCTTGCGCAACGCGTAGTGCAGCACGTGCGTGCCTGTGTGGTTCCGGCGAATTGCCGAGCGACGGCCGGCGTCGATGGCTGCCGTCACCGGCGTGCCCGCCGGCAGCACACCGCTGGCGATCCGAGCGGTGTGCCGCCGCAAGCCCGGCAGGGCGAACGTGGTATCGAGTACCTCGGCAAGGCCGCCGTCGGTGGACCGAAGCGTGCCGGTATCACCGACCTGCCCACCGCTCTCAGCGTAGAAAGGCGTGCGATCCAGAAACAGTTCGACGGTTCCGTCGTCGTTGTCGACGACTGCCAACAGGCGCGATTCGGTTGTGTCGTCGGTGTAGCCGAGGAACTCTGTGACGCCGAATTGTTCGACGATCTCGCGGTACACGTCGAGACGATCATCGGCAGTCGCGTTGCCCTTGCGGGCCGCCTTGGCGCGTTGGCGCTGGGCCTTCATCTCCGTGTCGAAACCTGCGTTGTCGACGGCGATGTTGCGCTCGCCGGCGATCTCTTCGGTGAGCTCCAGCGGAAATCCGTAGGTGTCGTGCAACAGGAATGCCGTTGATCCCGGTAGCTCGGTGCGATCGCCGCTCAACTCGTCCTCGAGGATCGACAGACCATTCTTCAACGTCTGACGAAATCGCTCCTCCTCGCGTGTGAGTACTCCGACGATGAAGTCGCGGTTCTTGGAGACGTCGGGATAGGCGTTACCCATGATGTCGACGGCCGTCTCGACGAGCGATGGCATGACCAGCTTCTCGGTGCCGAGCAGGTACGCGTAACGAACGGCACGGCGGATGATTCGTCGCAGCACATAGCCGCGCCCTTCGTTGGACGGAAACACCCCGTCGCTGACCAGCATGGTGCTGCTGCGGGCATGCTCGGCCAGCACCCGCATCGCAAACGTCTCGCGATCCGTGTAGTCGCCCGCCACGTACGTCTTGCCCGTCAGGCTGCAGGCCTGGTCGATGAGCGGCAACATGAGGTCGGTTTCCCACACCGCATCGACGCCTTGCAGCAAGCACAGCATGCGCTCCAGGCCGAGACCGGTGTCGATGGACGGCTTCGGAAGCAGCGTTCGGCTGCCATCGGGAGCCTGGTTGTATTGCATGAACACGAGGTTCCAGAACTCCATGAATCGGTCACCGTGCGGATCACCCAGTGGGCCACCGTCGGGGCCGAACGCAGGGCCGCGATCGATGTGGATCTCGCTGCACGGACCGCATGGCCCGGTGTCGCCCATCTGCCAGAAGTTGTCCTTGTCGCCGAGGCGTTGAATGCGCTCCATCGGCACGCCGACCTGCTCGTGCCAGATCGCCTCGGCCTCGTCGTCGCTGTCGTGCACGGTGATCCACAAGCGGTCGCCATCGATGCCGAAGGTCTCGGTGGTCAGCTCCCAGCTCCACGGGATGATCTCGCGCTTGAAGTAGTCACCGAAGCTGAAGTTGCCGAGCATCTCGAAGAAGACCAGGTGACGCTTGGTGCGCCCGACGTCGTCGAGGTCGTTGTGCTTGCCACCGGCGCGGGCACACTTCTGGCTGCTGACGGCGCGCTTGTACGGCGGAGCCTCGTCGCCGACGAAGAACGGTTTGAACGGAACCATGCCTGCAACGGTGAACAGCACCGTCGG
>JANOJI010000073.1:0-1821 GCA_031408175.1 Ilumatobacteraceae bacterium | reverse complement strand
ACCCAACGCCAGCGCGTGACTGCCGGCGCTGCCGTGACAGTCGCTCTCACCTTGCTCGTCGCACCGCTGTTCACGTTCCGCTACTACCTGCTGCATACGCGAGTCAGCGCGGGCAACGTGCAAACACCCTTCCCGGTATCGCGTGATGGCCGCCGGTTCTATCTCGGCGACTTCGGCCCGTATCTGGCGAGTCGCGACGTGATTGCCGATCTCGACAGGTTGTCGGAGCCTGGCGAGCGTTTGCTGGTGGGACCGAGCGACCTGCGCCGCACGTGGTACAGCGACGCGTTCTTCTACTACCTGTTCCCGGAGCTCCCTCCGTCGACGTACTTCATCGAGATGGACCCGGGGTTGGCCAACGAGCCGGGGTCGCGGCTGGCGTCGGAGGTCGCCTCGTCGGATTGGATCATCTTGACCAGCTTCTGGGATGGTTGGCGGGAGCCAAACAGCTCGATGGACTTCGGATCGGATGAACCCAACCAAGTGCTGCGCGAGAACTTCTGCGAGGTCAACAGCTACGAGAACGGCCTGGTGCGCCTCTTCCATCGGTGCGAGTCGTGACTGTCGCTGGGCAGGTTCGCTCGTTCCATCGTCGCCGCATCGCCATCCCCGTCGATCACACCGCGCTGGTGCTCGATGCCGGTAGCGGCGACAAGCCGCACTGGCGCGCCGACGTGCTGCTCGATCGCTTCCCGGGCGGTGAGCACGGAGGGCAACGATCCGGTGCGTCGGCCGCACGCGTCGACCGCCCGCTGTTCGATGCCGATGCCTCCGACATGCCATTCGCGGACAAGGTGTTCGACTATGCCATCTGTTCGCACGTCCTCGAGCACGTCGAACAGCCCGACGCTGTGATCGCCGAACTCACCCGAGTGGCCAAGGCTGGCTACATCGAAGTCCCAGAGGCCGCAAGCGCCAAGATCGTCGACTTTGCCAGTCACCTGTGGTGGGTGACGCTGGACGACGGTGAGCTGGTGTTCACCGCCAAGTCGGCCGCCTACTTCGATGCCGACATCGATCGCTATCTCACCGCCAGTGGCATGCGTCAACCGCTTGCCGACCTGCTC
This sequence comes from Ilumatobacteraceae bacterium, assembly GCA_031408175.1. Taxonomy (GTDB): domain Bacteria; phylum Actinomycetota; class Acidimicrobiia; order Acidimicrobiales; family Ilumatobacteraceae; genus JAENVT01. The sequence goes on along the minus strand of JANOJI010000073.1, from coordinate 754 downwards.
GACAAGCACCTCGACCATCGCGTCATCGAACTGCCGTGGACCGGCAGCGTCGCATGTCGCGTGGTCGGAGCCCCCTCTGCAGCACTGATCGCGTCTGCGGGCGCCGCCGATGCGCATCACCGCGGCGGCGAGACGGTTGCGGTCCGTGTGTTGACCGCACTCCTCACTGTGCCGTTGCGACGTCGAAAGCACCGTGGACCCATCCGCTACGACGACATCGTGCGCCCCGGGTTGCGCACCGGTGATGGCGAGCTGCTGACCGCCAAGATCTACCGCCCTACCCCCTGATGGCTGACTCCAAGCGCTTGCGCACAGCACGCAGATCGCCCACCGTTCTCGGCATCGAGATGCTCTGTGTCAGCTCACAGAACGACGGTCAGTGATCGAGCTGACACGGAGCGCGTGAATTGGACCGTGACGCGTGTTCCAGGCGGTCTCCCTGCATCTGAACGGCCACGTGTGGCACGTATCTCTCTCCGAAATGTCGTGCATGCTCAGGCCGGCTGGTTCGTCTGCGGTGTCGTCCACCGGCTCCAACCGTGACGAATACACCGGCGCCGCCGGAAACGCGTGACGCAACTGCGGCAGCGCCATGATGTGATCCTCGTGGGAGTGGGTCAGGCAGATCGCCCCCAGCCGCAGCGAATGCTTCTGGATCATCTCGATCATGAGCGTCGCGTCGGAGGTGGTGTCAAAGAGGACGACGTCGCCGTTCGCATCCGCGACCAGGTACGCATTGGGAGTCATGGGATGG
>JANOJI010000054.1:0-3920 GCA_031408175.1 Ilumatobacteraceae bacterium | reverse complement strand
ACGACGGTGTTGTCGCTGTCATCGCTGCGCGTCGAGTGCACGCCGGTACCGGACTCTGACCGGTGGGTGCGCGTCGTGATCACGGTGGACAGTCCGCCATTCAAAGGTGAAGTCGAGACGATTCTTGAAGCGGCGGACTTGGAAATGTTCGCCGATGCTCTCGATGTGCTCGCTGCTTCCGGGACAGGAGAGGTTGTACTCGGGGGAGGTCGCGCCGCCGAATTACGGCTGACCGTCGAGCATCAGGTCGGCGGAGCAGAGCACCACTTCGCCGTCGAGTGTTCGGTTACACCGTCGGGCGACGACCCATATCCGCGCTTGACATTCCTGACCTTCGACGTACCACCAGTGTTCGCCGATGCTGCGATGAGGTCACGCGAGATCGCGGGGCGCGATCCGTGGCCCAGCGAGCAGAGTCAGGTCGCGCCATAACTGCCGTTCGGTATGTCTCGGATGGACCGCTGAAATGATCACGACCGATGAACGCGAAGACGGTGCAGCGGAGCCGGGGGCTTGTCGCGTGGCAAATGGACTCGGAGCCAGCCCAGCGACATCGTCGAGGTGAGCAGATCTTCATGACCTGGATTCAGACGTAAACCTCCGCACCCACACACCCTCCAGCGATGGCGGTCTGTACGGCTCACTCGGCCAACCCAGAGTCTCCGTGCCTCCGTGCTGGATCTGTTGACCACCGTTGGAAGCTCCCATCGGAGAGAAGTTCGAACTCGCCGCGCACAATCTCCCAATCGTCGAACGGCCACGTTCGCCCGGAGCCGGACACTCCAACGATTCTCCACCGTGGATTCGCCTCGCTGATGACGGTGTGAAGCTGTGACAGCTCCAAATTGCTTCGTCGCAATGTCGTTAGATCGTCGTGCAGCGACGCCTCGGTGGCCGGGCGCTGCTCCGACACGGGGTACTCGATCCCGCGGCGCGGGTGCCTCTGCCTGACCCACTGCTTGACGGCGTCGGGTGAAGCGATGCTCCACAAGTCGTGGGCAGCGCGGTTGCGCAATCGGTAGGCAGCCTCCGAGCGAACGAGAGCCTCTATGGCATCACCGCGTTGGACCTCAGAAAGATTGGAGTGACGCTTGATCATTTCCACGCATGACTCGACGATTGAACTGAACTTGTCCGGTGTTTGGATCGCGTCCCAGCTCCTCGGTCCGTCTGTCAACGCGTCCGAGAGCGTCAGGAACACGTTTCGTGCGGTGTAGTCCAGGGCCGTGGCGGACATCACGATGCGACCGATCCTCAGCGCCAGATCGTCGTCCTCGTCAATGGGCATACTGATTCACGTTAGGTGGTCCGGCATTCTGTGCACTCGAAAGCCACAGCTTCACCCCACCCATGACTGTAGATATTCCGGTGATAGGGAGCGTTCGCGCGAGGTGGTCGCGGGCAGCGGTCGGACGCGCCACTGCCGATCTGAGAGCCTGCAGCTCGAGAGACCGAGCACGAACAAGGAGAACAGAATGACGACAGTTCCACCAAGCGCTTCAACGCACCGATGGCAGTACCACACGTTGCGATTCGCGACGGGGCGGGAGTTTGAGGAAGGGGCTGACCACGCGCTCAACGAACTCGGCGCGGAGGGCTGGGAGGTCGCAGGCTTCGCTCGGTTCGAGATCGGTCGGGAAAACGGATACCGGGTGATTCTGAAGCGTCCGTTCTAGCCCTGCTCGCACTGACTTCAGAGCGCCATATCTGCCAGTCGGCGTGCTGGACAATCGCCAAATGACCGAGCAGTCTGGTCCGATGAGCGACGATCTGACCGAAGCCGAATTGGAAGCGATCCTCGCCCGAGCAGAGAACTCACTCGACGGGCCATGGCAATCATTCGTTGAGGGTCGGGACCATTTCGGTGGCGACAATTTCATTCGCACCGGAGGCCTCGATGATGAGTCACCCGACATGTACGTGACCCTCTCATACTGGAACACCGAACCTCCGAAGGCGGCGACGCCAGCGATCCTCGACTTCATCGCAGCGGCACGACAGGACGTACCTCGTCTCGTTGCGGAGGTCCGGCGTCTCAGGTCGCAGAGCGCATAACTGCCAGTGAGAATGGCTGAGGGTTGGTGGTATCCCGTTCGTTGAGGGCGGGGGCTGTCAGGCTGATCTGACTTCGGGGTTCGTCACGCCCCGTTCCGGAGGGCGACTCGAGTTGCTGCGCTAACAGCTGCTCGGTCACTGGTCTCCTTCACGGGACGTGCGTGCCTGCCCCTCAACTAAGAAAGGGGTGGCCGGATGGTCATCGTAGATTCAGCGCGTCACGTCGTTGGTGGGGTCGACACGCATCGCGATGTGAATGTCGCCGCGGTCGTTGACATGAACGGCGGTCTGTTGGGTGTCGAGTCGTTCCGGACGACCGCTGACGGGCATCGATCGCTGTCGGTGTGGATGGGCGGGTTCGGGACGATCGAACGTGTCGGGGTCGAGGGCACCGGCGCCTACGGGGCGGGTATCGCCCGCCATTTGTCGAGGGTGTCGGTGACGGTGATCGAGGTTGATCGACCGAACCGGCAGCAACGACGACGGCACGGCAAGTCCGATCAACTCGACGCCGTCGAGGCCGCCCGCGCCGCGTTGTCGGGCCGCTGTCAGGGTCGGGCGAAGTCGGGTGATTCGTTCGCTGAAGCGCTCCGGGTGTTGCTGATCGCCAAACGTTCGGCGCGTTCGACACGGATCCGCAGCATCGTTCAGCTCCGCCATCTGGTGTTCACCGCACCCGACGAACTGCGCGCCAAGCTCGCTGGTTTGACCGCAACACAGCTGGTCAACGAGGCCGCCAAGCTCCGTCCACGTGCAGGCGGTGATGTTGTCGTGCATGGGATCAAGACCGCCGCCGTGATCCTCGCTCGCCGGGTCCAGGCCCTCGATGCCGAGCTCGACACGATCGACATCCAACTGTTGCCGCTCGTCACAGCCGCTGCACCGGGCATGTTGACCATCTTCGGTGTCGGTGTCGACACCGCCGCAGTGTTGATCGTCGCCGCCGGCGACAACCCCGAGCGGATCGTGTCCGAGAGCGCCTGGGCGATGATCTGCGGGGTCGCCCCGATCCCGGTGATGTCCGGTCGGATCGACAACCGCTACCGGCTCAACCCCGGCGGCAACCGGCAAGCAAACAACGCGCTGTGGCGGATCGTGCTCACCCGCCTCGGCCAGCACGAACCACGCACCATGGCCTACATGAGCCGTCGCTTGGCCGAGGGCAAATCGAAGCCCGAGATCATTCGCTGTCTCAAGCGCTACGTCGCCCGAGAAACCTTCCAGGCGCTACTGCGCTGACCAGATCGCGGTGACGGGACTGGCCCCATAACTGCCTGACGCCCAACGCGGTTGTCCTCAAATCGACATGCCGTCCCGCCACCGCAACACTCCGCCGGACCGTGGCCTAATAAGAGCCTGCCCTCACCAGAGTGGCCCATCACTGGTCTGCCCGAACACCGGCAACAAGCACCTTGACAAACATAGGAGCGTCGATCGGCGCTCGCCTTTCTGCGACCGCGGACAGCCTTGCGTTGACGCGCCGGAGCCAGGCAATCGGAGCGGCCGCCAAGCGAACTTTGTCGCTGTCGACATGCTGGACATGTCCGGAGCGACAAGGTTCGGCATCGCGCCAGAACTGTAGATATTCCGGTAATCGGTGAGGCTGCTGGCTGCTTCTCGTCGAGAGGCGTTCGTGGCTGATCGGGGATTGTTGGGATGTCGTCGTTGGGGGTTGTTGTAGGTCCGTCTGGACGGGCTGGGGTGTTGGATCGGTATGTCGAGTTCGTTGCTGCGAGGTGCCGGCCGAACACGGTGTTGGCGACGGTGACAGCGGCGGACGTGTTCGAGTTCATCAGCGCTCAACGGCGTGGTGTTGGTGATGGTCGGGTGGTCCGTCCTCCGACGTTCACAGAGCGCAGTGCGAG
>JANOJI010000050.1:0-8562 GCA_031408175.1 Ilumatobacteraceae bacterium | reverse complement strand
CGGCGAGACTGGGAAGCCGTACGTGTTCGTCGACCCAGGTGCGTTCGTGCAGACCTTCGTCGGCGTTGCCCCGATGAAGATCAAGCACCTGTATCGCAAGTTGCGCAAGCTCGCGCTGCGCTATGGGGGTGTCGTCGTGTTCTTCGACGAGGCCGACGTCTTGGGCAGCCGTGGCCAGACGTCCGGTGGCTTCGACGAGAAGGAGGCGCGCGATCAACTCGACTCGGCGCAGTGGCTCAGTACACAGGGCCGTCGAGAGATCGTCAACTGGTTGCAACAGCCCTGGGTGACGGAATCAACCTCGCCCTCGCCGCCGCGACGGCTGCGCGACTCGATCATCATGGCCGGCATGGGTGGCATGGGTGGCGGGGGCACGCTGCAGGCCCTGCTCACCGAGATGAACGGTTTGAACAAGCCACGAGGCTTCTTCTCCCGTCGATTCAGACAGTTCCTCAACATCAAGTCCAAGCCACCGCCTCGCTATCGCATCCTGCACATGTTCGCCACCAACCTGCCGACTGCGCTCGACGCAGCCCTGCTACGGCCGGGTCGTGTCGATCGCATCTACAAGGTCGGTTATCCGATGAAGGACGGGCGGGCGCGCACCTTCCAGGGATACTTCGACAAGATCCGGCACACGGTGACCGCCCCCGAGATCGATCGCCTGGCGACCATGACGCCGGGCGCCACGGGCGCCAGCGTGAAGGATCTTGTCAACGAGGCCGTTCTTGTCGCCCTGCGCGAGAAGCGCGACATCGTCACCTGGGCCGACGTGCTGCAAGCTCGGTACCTGCGCCGCGTCGGCGAGCACGAGCAGGTCGAGTTCATCGAGCGCGAACGTCATGCGGTCGCAATTCATGAGGCGTGCCATGCGGTGACTGCGTATCTCAAGCGCCGATCGATGGAGATCGACTTCGTCAGCATCGAGCCTGGTGGCGACTATCTCGGCGTCGTCATGAGCATGTACGACGACCAGACCTTCCTGAGTTGGCGTTCGACATTCGAGGTCGATGCGCTCGTTTCGTTGGCCTCCTTGGCAGGCGAGCGGATGTTCTTCGACGGCGACAGTTCGGCGGGAGTATCGGCCGATCTGCGCAACGCGACATACCTCGCAATGATGATGGAGAGCGCCTGGGGCATGGGCGACACCATCGCTTCGCAGTCTGTCTTCAAAGAGATCATGGGCGGGCCCGGCGGCGGGTACCGCACTGCGGCTGACAAGGACGATGCCGAGGCTCAGCATCGCGCGTCCATGGCCAACCGCATCGAAATGCGTCTCGGCAACATCCTGGACGAAGCCACGCGCGTGCTGCACGAGCATCGGCACATGGTCTTGGCCATCGCCCATGCGCTCGAGACTCACAAGACCATCTCCGGCGACGACGTCGCCGCAATCTTCGACGGTCGCCAGGGTCCGAAAGTGAACGGGCAGGACTACCACCACCCATCGTTCGTGGAGGTCGCCGACCGGTATCACAACGAGGCACTCGCGGCTCACCGAATGACGGGTCGGGTCGAGGTTCCGTTGCCAGTCCTGGCGCGCGGCAATCCTCAACTGGTCGCTCCCTCAGAACAGCTACCACCCCCGCATCTGTAACAACCGAGCGTTCAGATCCGGCAGTCGAGCAGGATCTTGCCTTCCACACCACGGCTGAGAATTCGGGCATGCGCCTCGCCTGCGCCGGACAGCGGCAGTACAGCGCCGATCGGAACGTGCACGGTTCCGGCGGCCATCATCGCCAGCAGCGTGTTGAGGGCGGTGCGCTGCTCCTCTGGCGTGTCGACGAGGCCGGCGTACCCGAGCAGGTTGACACCCTTGCGGTACAACCGGCGGAGGTTGATCGACACGTGTTCGTTGTTCGAAGTTCCGTAGACGACGAGGCGGCCCTGGTTGGCGATGGATGCGATGGCCGCATCGGTGTATGGCCCTCCGAGCGAGTCGAGGATCACGGTCGGCGCGAAGCTCCCGACCGCTTCCTCTACACCGTCGGCGTCCGCGACGATCACGTTGTCTGCGCCGTTGGCGACGATGCCGTCGACCTTGGCCGCTGAACCGGTTTGCCCCCACACCTCTGCGCCTGCGGCCTTCGCCAACTGGATGGCCAATGCTCCCACGCCTCCGCTGGCTCCGAACACGAGCACCCGATCGTTGTCGTCGACGTGGGCGCGCCCATGCAACGCCTGCCAGGCAGTGATGCCCGCCACGGGCACGGCTGCGGCTTGAGCCAGATCGACTCCGTCGGCGAGGGGAAGCAGCCAGCTATCGGGTACAGCGATCTGGCTGCAGTACACGCCCGGGCGCATCACACCCAGCCCGCCACCGCGGACCAACACCGCGCGACCGTCGGCGTAGCCGGTTGCCTCCGTTCCGGGAGTCCACGGCAGGTTGGCGGCCGCTGCGCCGACCGACCCTTGGGTGATCCACACGTCGAGCGGGTTCACCGACGCAAAGGCGATGTCGACGAGTTGCTCGTCCGGACCGGGTTGCGGGTCGGGGACCTCGTCGATCTGAAGTGTCCCTCCGATGGAGTGAAGTCGTGCTGCGCGCATCGGGCCACTGTAGGTCGGGCGGTCATGGCGGTGCCGAGCCGGTAGCTTGCCCGACGATGATCATTCTCGATGGCGGCACGGGCACGCTCGTGCAAGCACTGGGCGCACCGATGAACGGCGACACGTGGTGCGCGGACGCCAACCTCACCCATCCCGAGATTGTTCGGGAGGCACATCGTGCCTACCTCGACGCAGGTGCCGAGGTGCTGATCGCCAACACGTACGCCACCAGTCCGCTGCTGTTCAACCACATCGGTCGCGACGCCGATGTCACCCGAATCGATGTGGCTGCGGTGCGGCTGGCGCGTGAAGCCAGTGAGGGATCCGTACCCGTAGCTGGCTCGTTCTCGGTCATGCGCCCTGGGATCCCCGGCAGTGATCGCAGCGAGATGCTTCGGCAATGGCCCGAAGCCGAGGCGCGCCGGCTGTTCACAGCCAAAGCGGAGGGCTTCGTCACGGCCGGCGCCGATGTGATCGCGATGGAGATGATGCGCGACGGCGACTATTCGGTATGGGCGATCGAAGCCGCGGCGGCGACGGGTCTGCCGGTCTGGGTCGGGATCGCCGTCGAGGAGGACGAGGCCGGTCGTCTGATCGGGTTCGGGCGGCCGAACTGGCTACTCGACGACTTTGTCGAATCGTTGCTGCGGTGTGCACCGGCCATGGTCTCGGTCATGCACACAGCGCCGCCGACGACCACAAGTGCGCTGGAGGTGGTGCGCCGGCACTGGCGCGGGTCGCTGGGCGCGTACGCCGAGTCGGGATACTTCGCCATGCCCGACTGGCAGTTCGTCGACATCATTCCCGAGAGCGACTACGTCGATCTGGCCAAGCAATGGGACGAGTCGTTCGATCTGGCGATGATCGGTGGCTGCTGCGGAATGGGCCCGTCCCACATCGCCGCCCTCCGCGCCGCCTTCTAGTGGAGTGTTTCAGGCCCACCCGGGGTGGCGCCAGGCACTCGACTGCGGTTCAGACGGCGCCGGCGAAGATGATGTCGCCGGTCGCTACGTCGACTCCGTCTTCGGGTTCGACGGTGATCGCCCACTGCGTCGGCGAGCCGTCAACGCTGATGACTCGGCGCACCTGGGCGCCGTTGGCCGGGTCGAGCAGTCGCACTGCGTGGGCGCCGGCGTCGTCGATCAACCACAGCTCGTACGCCTTGCCTTCGCCCGGATCTGCGAGACCGTCGCCCATCACCACGATCTGCTTGGCACTGGCTGACCACGCCACGCGGAATGTTCCCGTGCCCGTTCCGGGAAGGGGGGTGATGCGAACATCTGGTCTGGCGATGACTGCCTCAGCGGCAGCGGCGTACCCGTCGTCGCTGCTCGATTGCCTGCCTACGACAAATGCGCCGATCCCGATCAAGACAATTGCCGCCGCTGCGGTCAAGAGTCGCCCCATTCGTTGGCGGCTCTGTCGATGGCTCGCAAGATCGACGACTGAATCAGGAAGCAGCGGCGACAGCTGACGGGTCGCGCTGATCTCGGCCATCACACCCGCTTTCAGCGACGCGGGCGGGGGAACCGCGACGCCGGCGGCGACCTGCGAGAGCGTCTCTCTGAAGCCTGCGACCTCGGGTCGACAGATTGAGCAGGTCGGGTAGTGAGCCTCGAACTCGGCGCGCTCGCGCTCATCGACCGCGTCCAGGGCATACGCCGCTGCGAGTTGATGGATGTCGATGCCGCTCACGTGGCAACTCCTAGTTCATCGCGCAATCGAATCATTCCGTCCCGAATTCTGGTTTTGATCGTTCCTTCGGCGACATCGAGTAGCAGCGCTACCTCGCGATAGCTATGGCCACCAAAGTAGGCCAGCTCCACCGCCTGTCGCTGCATCTCGGTCAAGCGTTCGAGCGCCTTTCGCACGCGTGTACCGTCGATGTTCGCCACCACCTGTTCGGCGACGTCGTTCGATTGGATGGGTCGCTTCTGCGCTTCGCGTTCTGCGCGGTTTCTACTCGACTGCTCGGAACGAACACGGTCGATGGCCCGACGGTGGGCGAGTGTCGCCGCCCACGACCTCACCGAACCCCTCGACGCGTCGTAGCGAGGTGCGAGGCGCCAGAGTTCGACGAAGGCCTCCTGGGTGACCTCCTCGCTCTGCGCAGGATCACGCACGACCTTCAGCACCACGCCGTGCAGCAGCGGCGCGAGCGCGTCGTACAACTGGGCGAAGGCCACCTGGTCTCCGCGGCCGGCGCGGCTCAGCAGTACGCCGAGCGGATCCTTGGCGTCGTCACGAGCATCGTCGGTGCGGCGACGCAGCGCGCTACGAAGCATTCGTCGGCCCCGCGGTCTCCGGCATCGCCCACTCAGTCATGTAACCCCTTCGTTACGGAAACAGATCTGGATTGGTCGCGGGCCGGCGGCGAAGGGTGGCACGATCGCGACGGCTGCAGGCACTACCGGCGAGGTTAGTGATGGGTGAATACACTCGGCATCCATGCCTCCGTCCGCGTCTCCGACCGTGCCGCAGCGTGCACGCGTCGTGGTGATCGGGGGCGGAGTGATCGGTTGCTCGGTGGCCTATCACCTCGCCCACATGGGTTGCAGCGATGTCGTGGTGCTGGAACGCGACAAGTTGACATCGGGCACCACGTGGCACGCCGCAGGGCTGATGGTCACGTTCGGTTCGCTATCGGAGACGTCGACAGAGATGCGCAAATACACGTGTGACCTGTACTCCCGACTCGAAGCCGAGACCGGCCAGTCGACGGGTTTCAGCCCGGTTGGCTTCATCGAGCTGGCAACCGAACCCGATCGGCTCGAGGAGTACCGCAGGGTCAGCGCCTTCAACCGCTACTGCGGTGTCGACGTTCACGAGATCTCTGCCGCGGAAGTGGCCGAGCTCTTCCCGTTGGCGCGCACCGACGACGTGCTGGCCGGGTTCTACGTGAAAGAGGACGGCCGGGCCAATCCCGTCGACGTGACCATGGCATTGGCCAAAGGAGCGCGACAGCAGGGGGCGACGATCATCGAAGGCGTCGCGGTGACCGGCGTTGTGCAGCGCGGTGGCGTGGTCACCGGCGTGCGCACCGATCATGGTGAGATCGAGGCCGAGTTCGTGGTCAACTGCGCCGGCATGTGGGCCCGTCAGCTCGGCGAGGTCTCGGGGGTCAACATTCCGCTGCAGGCCGCCGAGCACTACTACTTGATCACCGAGCAGATCGACGGTTTGTCGAAGACATGGCCCGTGATCGAGGACCCGGCCAACTATGGCTACTACCGCGAAGAAGTTGGCGGATTGATGATCGGGCTGTTCGAAGCAGTGTGTGCTCCGTGGAACGTCGGCGGTATCCCCGACGACTTCTCGTTCGGCGTGATTCAGCCCGACTGGGACCGCATGGGCCCGTACGTCGAGCGGGCGATGAGCCGTGTGCCGATCTCCATGGAGACGGGAATCCGCACGTTCTTCTGCGGTCCCGAGAGTTTCACACCCGACCTGCTGCCAGTCGTCGGCGAGGCACCTGAGTTGAAGAACTACTTCGTCGCGGCGGGCATGAACTCGGTCGGCATTCTCACCGGCGGAGGTATGGGCAGGCTGCTCGCCCACTGGATACTCACCGGTCAGCCCGATGTCGACGTCACCGGATTCAACATCGACCGCCTGCACCCATATCAGTCGAACCGCGAGTACCGCGCTACTCGAACTGTCGAGTCACTCGGGATGGTCTTTCAATGCCACTATCCGGGCAAGTCGATGACCACGGCCAGGCAGGCCAAGGTGTCGCCGATCCACCATCGGTTGGAGGCGCAGCGCGCCTACTTCAAAGATGTCAGCGGCTGGGAGGGCGCCGATTGGTTTGCGCCCGAGGGCGTCGAACCGAAGATCGAGCGGTTGTCGTGGGGTCGACAGAACTGGTTCGACTACTGGCGTGCCGAGCACGAGGCTGCGCGAAGCGACGTGATCGTGATGGACATGTCCTTCATGTCGAAGTTCCTCGTGCAAGGCCATGATGCCGGCCGGCTGTTGAATCAACTCTCGGCCAACGATGTCGACGGCGACAGCGGAGTGATCACCTACACGCAGTGGCTGAACCAGGCGGGCACGATCGAGGCCGATCTCACCGTCACCAAACTGGACGAGGATCGGTATTGGGTCGTGGCCACCGACACGGCCCATCGACATGTCGAGACGCGCATGCGCCGACACTTCGGCGACCACCACGCAATTGCCACCGACGTCACCTCGGGCTATGCGCAGCTCAATGTGCAGGGGCCACGATCTCGCGATCTGCTGCAGTCGATCACCTCTGCCGACCTGTCGAATCAGTCGTTCCCGTTCCGCACCGCCCGCCACATCGACATCGGGTTCGCCCGCGTGTTGTGCGTTCGCATCACGTACCTCGGCGAGCTGGGGTACGAGCTGTACGTCCCTGCCGAGCAAGCCGTGCACGTCTACGACCGGGTCGTCGCGGCCGGCGCGGATTTCGGTTTGCGCCATGCCGGCCTGAAGGCGTTGGGCAGTTTGCGGATGGAGAAGGGCTATCGCGACTACGGCCACGACATCGACAACACCGACTCGGTACTCGAAGCCGGACTCGGTTTCGCCCTCGACCTCGACAAGCCTGATGGCTTCATCGGTCGCGATGCCGTCGTGGCCATGAAGGCTGCCGGGCCGCTGACCCGTCGACTGGTTCACGTGGTGGTCGACGACCCGGAGCCGTTGATGTTCCACGCCGAAGTCGTGCGCCGTGATGGGTGCGCGGTCGGCTACGTTCGTTCTGCGTCGTACGGCTTCACGCTGGGCGGCGCGGTTGGCCTGGTCATGGTCGAGGCCGGTCAGCCGGTGAACGCCGCGTACCTGTCGTCGGGCAGCTGGGACGTCGAGATCGCGGGCACCCGGTATCCAGCGCGGTTATCGATGCGACCGTTGTACGACCCCGACAACCTGAGGATCAAGGGGTAACAGGATGTTCGAGGGCCGATTCGTCGAGCGCGGCAGCGGTGACTACGAAGCCGCGCGCACGGATGCATTGTTCAACACCCGCTATCCGTCGCGCTTTCCCACTGCGGTGCTCGAGGCCGTCAGCGAAGCTGATGTCGTGGCCGGCGTGCGGCTGGCCAAGGAACGCGGGTGGAAAGTGGCGGCACGGTCGGGTGGTCATGCATGGGCCGGGTGGAGCGTGCGCGACGATGCCTTGCTGATCGATCTCGCCGGGTTGCAGGAGATGACCGTCGACGTCGACAACCTGACCGCGACCGTGACCCCGGCAACGCGCGGCGGGCAGGACTTCTCACCGCTTCTGCGAGCGCACGGTGTGGTGTTCCCCGGCGGGCACTGCTCGACGGTCGGTCTCGGCGGGTATCTGTTGCAGGGTGGCCAGGGCTGGAACTCGCGTCACTGGGGGTGGGCCTGCGAGAACGTGCTCGGTGTCGATGTGGTCACCGCCGACGGCGATCTGGTGCATGCCGATGCCGACCAGAACAGCGACCTGTACTGGGCGGCCAGGGGCGCCGGACCGGCCTTCTTCGGCGTGGTCACCCGATTCCATCTGCGTGTGTACCGCATGCCGGCGGCCTTCACGCACACCACATATGCCTTCCCGATCGACTGCTTCGACGAGTTGATCCACTGGGCTCGCGATGTGTTGCCGACGCTCGATACTCGGGTCGAGCCGGTGATCGTCGGCACGCGCATTCCGCCACCCGGCATCGATGTCGGTGGCGGGCCAATGCTGATCATGCACACCACCGGCATGTTCGACACACCCGACGAGGCTCGCCGGTTGATGGCGCCGTTGGAAACGTGCCCTGTGCTCGATCGGGCGCTGCTTCGAATCTTCGCCGAGCCGACCTCGTTCGACGACGAGAATCCGATCATGGACGCGCAGAACCCGCCGGGCATGCGCTACTCGGCCGACTGCGCGTGGACCGATGCACCGGCCGGCGACCTGGTGCCGATCTTGGGCGACATCTATCGCTCGCTGCCGACGCCCGAGTCGTTCATCATCTGGTACGGCTGGGCGCCATCGCGTCCGCTGCAAGACATGGCGTTCTCGATGGA
>JANOJI010000032.1:0-3057 GCA_031408175.1 Ilumatobacteraceae bacterium | reverse complement strand
CCGGCGAGAGCGCCGATCTGATAGATCACGGCATCGGCGAGTTCGTCTGGCTGCACGTCGATGAATCGGCGACCGAAACCGGCGATGTCGAGGTAGCTGACGTGCGCACCGATCGCAACATTCTTCTCGACGGCCATCTCGCACGTACGGCGCATGATCGACGGGTCGCCGGCGTGGAACCCGCAAGCGATGTTGGCGGAGGTGATGATGTTCATCAGCTCGCGATCGGGCCCACCTGGCCATGCGCCGAAGCCCTCACCGACATCGCTGTTCAGATCGACAGAACGAGCCACGTCGAACTATCCCGCCAGAATCTGGGCGACCTCATCGTCGGTCAACCGTTTGAAACAGCGCCGTCCGTTCGACCGAGCCAGCATTGCCACCTCGAGGTCGTCGGCTCCCAATGCCCGATCCGCACCTTGCAGCGCAGTCGTGCCTGCGGTGACGGCCGTGGCGAGGGTCAAGGTGTCGTTGTACGACTCGTTGAGACGGCTGGCGATGGCCTCGGCATCGCCGCCGAGCACGCTGAAGCGCCGCTCGTCCATCACCGTGCCGTCGTAGAGGATGTGGAACAACTGGTAGTCGTCGTCACCGTGACCAACCTCGGCCACGAGGATCTCGACTTCCATCGGCTTCATCTCGTGGGTGAAGACTTGGCCGAGAATCTGGGCGTACTGGTTGGCGAGACCACGTGCGTCGACGTCGTCGCGTGAGTACTGATAGCCCTTGAGGTCGGCGGCGCGTACGCCGGCAACTCGTAGCTGGTCGAACTCGTTGTACTTGCCGACCCCAGCGAAGGCGATGCGGTCGTAGATCTCGCTGATCTTGCGCAATGTGTTGGATGGGTTCTCGGCAACGAGAGCGATCCCGTCGGCGTAGCGAACCGCAACCATGGCCCGTCCACGCGCAATCCCCTTACGGGCGTAGTCGGCGCGGTCCTTCATCACCTGCTCCGGCGCTACGTAGTACGGCATCGTCATCGTGCTCTCACCTCCGATGCAATCTGCTCGAACACCGTAGCCAAGCGATCGTCAGTGACTCGCTGCCAGCCGGCCGCGGTGATGGTGGCCACAATCGGGTAGATCCCGCGAAGCGCATCAGGTCCACCAGTGGCCGAATCAGCGTCGGCTGCCTCCCACAGACCCTTGCAAGCCAAGGCCACCGCATCGTCGTCGGACATCGACTCGCGATAGCCAATCTTGATGACCGTTCCAGCGTGCAGGCTGCCTGACCCGGTGGCCACGTAGTCCTGCTCCTCATAGCGACCGCCGGTGACATCGTAGGTGAACAATCGCCCGGTGCGCCGGCGCACGTCGAACCCGGCGAAGATCGGCACGACGACCATTCCCTGCATGGCTGCCGGCAGGTTGCCACGCACCATCATCGACAGCTGGTTGGCCTTGCCCTCCAGGCTCAAGAACGAGCCCTCGACTTTTTCATAGTGCTCGAGCTGCAACTGGAACAGCTTGATCATCTCCATGGCGGGACCGGCCGCGCCGGCGATGGCCACGCCGCTGAAGTAGTCGGCTTGTACCACTTTCTCCATGCCACGGTGGCTGATCAAGTTGCCGCTGGTGGCGCGGCGATCGCCGGCCATCACGACACCGTCGGCGAACCTCATGGCGACGCACGTGGTGGCATGAGGAACCACTTGATCGCCCATGTTGACCACCTCCGTTGCCAAGCCGATGCGTCGCAGCAGTTCAGGGAAGTTCGAGCCGGGATCGTCGCCCGGCGTGAAGAACGGCATCGCCATAGGTGTTACTGGCCACCTTTTTGCACGTATGACTTCACGAAGTCTTCCGCGTTGGTCTCTAGTACGCCGTCGATCTCGTCGAGCAGGTCGTCGAGCTCTGCTTTCAGTTTGTCGCCCGACGCGGCCGTAGCAGGAGCTTCCTCGACGGTCTCCTCAGTGCGACTCGGTGCCGGTTTTTGTTTCTGGGTGCGTTCAGCCATGGTGTCCTCCGCTCGAACCCTATGCCCCTAACCGGGCAAGCAGCTCGGCAGGGGTGTTGCTTTCGTCGATCAACCTAGCCACATGCTCGGCCGTGCCACGCAATGGTTCCATCATTGGCACACGTCGCAGCGGGTCCCGACCGATGTCGAAGACCAGGCTGTCCCAGTTCGCTGCGACGATATCCGCCGGCCATTTGGCCAGGCACCGCCCGCGGAAGTATGCGCGGGTGGTGGTTGGCGGCTCGGTCTTGGCGGTGCCGACGTCGACGCTGTCGACGATCGTTTGTAAGCCGACCCGTTGGGCCAGGCACTTGTCGGGTCGCAGGTCGTGGTACTGCAGATCGAGGGCCTTCAGCCGTGCGTCGGTCACCTTCAAATCGTGCCGATCGGCGTACCCCTCGATCAGCCGTTGCTTGGCCACCCAGTCGACCACATCGGCCACCGACGACCGATCGTTCTCGAGGCCGGTGAGCACTGCTTCCCACCGTGCGAGCACATCGGTGCCCACCGTTTCGCCGACCACGGTCAGACCGTGCGAGCGTTCGTACTTGCGAGCACGCTCGAGCATGCCCCATTGCACTTCGACGGCGGTCGCCCTCCGGCCGTTGCGCAACAGGACCGTGCGCTGCAACGTCGGGTCGTGGCTGACCTGTCGAATGGCGGCGACGGGGTTGGCCAGTAGCCAATCATCGCCGAGCGCGTCGTCTTCGATCATGGCCAGCACGATTGCGGTGGTGCCAACCTTCAAGTAGGTCGCCACCTCACTCATGTTGGCGTCACCGACGATCACATGCAGGCGGCGGTACTTGCTGGCGTCGCAGTGCGGCTCGTCGCGCGTGTTGACGATCGGACGCTTCAAGGTGGTTTCGAGGCCGACCTCCTCCTCGAAGAAATCGGCGCGCTGACTGATCTGATACGGCACGTCGTCGGCCGACATGCCCGGCAGCTCGCATCCGACCTTGCCGGCACCAATCACGATCTGGCGGGTGACGAAGTGCGGAGTGACTTGGGAGACGATCCGGCCGAACGGCACGCTGCGAGCCAGTAGGTAGTTCTCATGACAGCCATAGCTGTTGCCCTTGCCGTCGGAGTTGTTCTTGT
>JANOJI010000015.1:0-2563 GCA_031408175.1 Ilumatobacteraceae bacterium | reverse complement strand
GCTACATCGAAGTCCCAGAGGCCGCAAGCGCCAAGATCGTCGACTTTGCCAGTCACCTGTGGTGGGGTGACGCTGGACGACGGTGAGCTGGTGTTCACCGCCAAGTCGGCCGCCTACTTCGATGCCGACATCGATCGCTATCTCACCGACAGCGGCATGCGTCAGCCGCTTGCCGATCTGCTCGACAAGCACCTCGACCATCGCGTCATCGAACTGCCGTGGACCGGCAGCGTCGCCTGTCGCGTGGTCGGGGTCCCCTCTACAGCGCTGATCGCGTCTGCGGGGGCCGCCGCTGCGCACCACCGCGGTGGCGAGACGGTTGCGGTCCGTGTGTTGACCGCACTCTTCACTGTGCCGTTACGACGCCGCAAGCACCGTGGTCCGATCCGCTACGACGATGTCGTGCGCACCGGGTTGCGCACCGGTGATGGCGAGCTGCTGACCGCCAAGATCTACCGCCCTTCCCCTGATGGCTGACTCCCGGCGCTTTGCGTTACAGCACGCAGATCGCCCGCCGTTCTCGGCATCGAGAAGCTCTGTGTCAGCTCACAGAACGACGGTCACTGAGCGGGCTGACACGGAGCTCGTGATTTGGACCGTGGCGGGCGCGAGTTGCATGCTCAGGCCGGCTGGTTCGTCTGGCCTTCTTGTGGTTCGCGCTCTTTGATCCGGAGCATCCACGCCGTCGCGCCGAGTAGGAGGACGACGACGCCGAGCACTCCGATCTCCCACAGCTGATCCCTGAACTTCTGTCCATCGCCGATCGACTCGGCGGCCTTGACCGAGAGCACCACAATTTCCTTGATCGAGGCGATGATGCCGACGAGGAGGAACGGCTCGGCAACGAGCTCACGTTTGGCAATGGTGATCCGTACGGCGGACAGCAGCTCGACGAGGATGAACAACAAAAGCAACGTGTCGAGCACCTCGACGACGGGGTTGGTATCGAAGTCGTCGAACACGTCGACGAGATCCTTCCCCGCGACTGCCAGCAACACGACAGAAGCAACAAGCAGCAGCGCTGCAATGCCGAGATACACGGCTTTCTCGATGGCCTCGAGCGCCGCGTCGGCCCGTTTGGTAAAACCGTGTCGGTCGGAATCAGGATCGGCCACGGCCGACATCATGGCAGACGGCGCGAGGACTCGATGGCCAACCACTCGTCCGAATGTTGTCACAGGAGCCTGGGCGGTAAGAACTAGCGGTTGCGCTTGCGGTCGAAGATGGCCCACTTGGTGACGAGCAACATCGACTCGCCGATGATGCGGCCAGACATCTTCGAGGTG
Organism: Ilumatobacteraceae bacterium; assembly: GCA_031408175.1. GTDB lineage: Bacteria > Actinomycetota > Acidimicrobiia > Acidimicrobiales > Ilumatobacteraceae > JAENVT01. The sequence goes on along the minus strand of JANOJI010000015.1, from coordinate 1,277 downwards.
CCGAACTGGCGATCTCGAAACGTGATCGGAGTCTCCACGATCGTGGATCCGGCAGCGATCAACTTGCGAACCAGTTCAGTCAGAAAGGCGTAGCCCTCCGCGGTTGTCGACGCGGGGCTGATGTTCTGGAGAGCAGCTGCGCGATAGACGCGAAAGCCCGACGTGCAGTCACGAACCGGCAAGCGCAACACGGCCGCGGTGTAGCGATTGCCCCACCGCGACAGCAGTCGACGACGCAATGGCCAATCGACAGTTGCGCCACCGGGGACGTAGCGTGACCCGATCACCGCATCCGCTCCGTCGGCGACCAGCCGCAACATGGTGGGGATGACCTTGGGGTCGTGTGAGAAGTCGGAGTCCATCGACACGATCGCGTCGTAGCCCTCATCGAACGCGATGACGAAGCCGTGCCGATATGCGGCACCCAGCCCTTGCTTACCTGCGCGGCGCAGCACTTTGATACGCCCGAGCTCCGATGCCACCTCTTCTGCGAGCGCGGCCGTTCCGTCAGGGCTGTTGTCATCGACGACCAGCACGTCGGCATCGGGTACGGCCTGGCGCACGGCGCGAAGGAACCTGATGATGTTCTCGGCCTCGTTGTAGGTCGGCGCCACGACCACGGTACGCACGGGCTGCGAGCGTAGCCGCCACGCCCCAAGAGGCACCCTTCGCCGGCCGCAGCTAACCTGACCGGCTCGCATGGCCTCGGCACCGTACTTTCAGCTCGACAGGATCGTCGGCCCGTTCGCCGATCTGTTGCTGACCACCGACCTGCCGGACCTACCGGCCGATCGCCGCGACCAGGTGGTGCAGTTCGTGCAACGGCGTACCCAGTCGGTGCCGAGCTTCACCCGCTTCGGAGTCACGGTGATCAGCCTGTTCTATCGCCTGTTGATCGCCCTGCCGGGTGGGCGATCGGCCGCCAGGTTCTTGATGTCGCAACCGCTACCGCTGCTTGGCGAATACCCACGGCTGGTGCGATCGTTGGGGTACGCCTACATCTGGGAGCGGTGGCCCGACACGCTCCCCACCGGGGCGCCTCGATGATCGCCACGCGGGCAACGCCGCACATGGACGCCGAGGTGTTGGTGATTGGTTCGGGAGCTGGGGGTGCGACCACCGCATCGGTGCTGGCTGAGGCAGGGTTCGATGTGTTGATCGTCGAGGAGGGTGAGTGGATCGAGGAGGGTTCGATCGTGCCGTTCTCGCTCGAACAGATGGATCGCCAATACCGCTCAGGAGGTGTCACCGTTGCTCTCGGACTGCCGTCGATCGCC
>JANOJI010000640.1:0-1711 GCA_031408175.1 Ilumatobacteraceae bacterium | reverse complement strand
GGTCGCGTCGCACCCGAAGTGCGTCGCGGTAGAGCCACAACATCGACGTGCGATCGGCCTCCTCGGCCTCGACCGACAACGCTGACCAGTTGCTCGGCTGTGGCAGCCATGGCGCTGCGTCGCCGAAGCCGAGCGACAGTCCGGAACGAGTCCACGGCAGGGGCACGCGGCACCCGTCGCGGCCGCGACGCGTGTGGCCAGACCGTTCCCACACCGGGTCGGCAAGCATCGCCTCGGGGATGTCGTCGACCTCCGGCAAGCCGAGCTCCTCGCCCTGATAGAGGTAGACCGCACCCGGCAGCGCCAGCTCCATCAGGATCGCCGCGCGCGCCCGCCGCGTGCCCAGCGGCAGATCGACGGGATCCTCTGGCCGGCCGTGGAGCGGATGCGAGGTCGGGCCGCGCCCATAGCGAGTGACGTGCCGGTTGATGTCGTGATTGCTCAAGACCCACGTGACTGGTGCACCGACCGCATGGTGAGCAATGAGCGAGGCTGAGATCGCGGCTCGAAGCTCCGTGGCATCCCATCGGCACCGGGTGGTGTGGAAGTCGAACGCAGTGTGCAACCGAGCGGGTCGCAGGTACTCGGCGAGCCTGGCCACCGACGACACCCACGCTTCGGCAACGAACACCCGCGGCGGGTCGTACGAGTCGCCGACCTCGCGCCACTCGCGATAGATGTCGGGCACGCCTTCCTGGTCCCAGTGCGGGTGCCCCGGCTGGGGCGGAGCGCCGACAGTTGGCTGGAACTGCTCGCCGAGATCGGGCAGACCGTGTGCCTTCAGCAGGGCATGAGCGACGTCGATGCGGAACCCGTCGGCTCCGGCGTCGAACCAGAAACGCAAAATGTCAGCATACTCGGCACGGACCTCTGCGTTGTCCCAATTGAGGTCAGGCTGCTTGCGGTCGAACAGGTGCAGGTACCACTCGCCGACGGGTTGCGCGATCCGCGTCCAGGCGGGCCCACCGAACTCTGAGGTCCAGTCATTGGGTGGCAGCTCGCCGTTGTCGCCCCTTCCCGGCCGGAAGTGATATCGCTGGCGTTCGAGCGAACCGGGCGCGGCGTCGACCGCAGCCTGGAACCACTGGTGTTCGTCGGAGGTGTGGTTGGGCACGATGTCGAGGAGTACTCGTAGTCCGACGGCGTGAGCCTCGGTGATCAGGGCCCGCCCTTCGTCGATCGAACCGAATATTGGTTCGATATCGCGGTAGTCGGCGACGTCGTAGCCGGCATCGGCCTGCGGTGAGGGATACCAGGGGTTGATCCACAGCGCATCGACACCGAGCGCGGCGAGATACTCGAGCCGCGATCGAATTCCGTCGACATCGCCGATCCCGTCGCCGTTTGAGTCGGCGAAGGAGCGGATGTAGATCTGATATGTGACCGAGGAGCGCCACCACTGCGGATCTGGATCTGTCATGGTCGCTCAGATTAACGATGGCTCCTTGCGTCGGCGGCCAATTCGTGCGAGGGCTACGGTTTCGCCATGGCTGAAACGATTTCGTTCCCGAGCAACGGCTCCGACGCGTCGGGCTACCTGGTCCGGCCCGATGGTGGCAGCGGCCCTGGTGTGCTGGTGATCCAGGAATGGTGGGGGCTCGACTCCGGCATCAAGGAGATGACGTCGCGCATCGCTGCCGCTGGTTTCGTGGCCCTCGCTCCCGATCTGTACCACGGTGAGCTTGCCGCTCACGACGAGATGGACAAGGCC
>JANOJI010000626.1:0-3213 GCA_031408175.1 Ilumatobacteraceae bacterium | reverse complement strand
GACGCCGATCGCGATCCCCCATGTCAACCGCTTCGATCGATTCGGGCTTGCAAAGGTGGCGGTGACGTCGGGTTCGGCCTTCGCAGGCGTGATCGGTGGGCTGGGCTGGGCGGCGACGTCCGGGCGCTCCTCGATGAGCTTGTCGATGTCTTGGCGCACCTTCCACGACAGGTCCGGTCTGGCGTGGAGTACTCGCAGGAGCGCGAGCGCTTCGTCGGAATTGGCGCCGTCGATGTCGAGGCTGAGACGCACGTAGTAGTTGACCTGCTCCTCGATCGTCAGTGCACCGGGCGCGAACAGGTTGGCGAACCGCTCCCGATACGACTGCGGCGCCGGCGGAGGCGGTGGAAGCACTTCGGGCAAGGGAACGGAGTCAGGGACACTCAGCAGTGCCCTGGCAAGCGCTTTGGTGCTCTGAACGTTGCCGATCTGGAAGTCGATGTGCTGCGACTCGCGCATGGCCGCCGGCGCGCTCGTCCAGTCCGTGTCGTCGAGTCGAACGGGCAGAAATGGGCGGTCCAAGGCAGCCGCGTACTCCCACTCCGCCACGCACGCCTCCGAGTTGAGCGAGTGGGCACTGACGGCCAGGATGAACAGGTGGCACTCGCCGAGTTGGCGAAGGATCTCGTCCCACCACAGTTGTCCACCGTGGAGACTCTCGTCGAGCCATACCGATTGTCCGATGTCTTCGAGATCTTGCCGCAGTGCAGCGGCGAGTTCGACGTCTTGGTGCGCATAGCTCAAGAACACGGTCATGGCGACTTCCTTCGCGACGGTGGACGTGCCGGCAGCGGATACTACGCGTTGCACATTCCAGGGAAAGAGTCCTGACCGACAACACCGGATACACAACCGAATACACAACGTGGTATTTCCATGTCGCTCCGCGCGCTCTACGATTCGTACAGCACGAACGGAGGGGTCAGTGAGGATCTTCGTGAGCTACGCCCGTCGGGACCGTGAGGCTGTGGAAGCGTTGCTGCAAGACATCCGACGAGCGCGCCACGATGTGTGGGTCGATGAAGAACTCACGGGCGGGCAGAGCTGGTGGGACACGATCCTCGGCACCATCCGTGGTGCAGACGTATTCGTTGTCGCCCTCAGTCCCGACTGGTTGACGTCGAAGGCCTGCGCCGCCGAACTCCACTACGCCGTCGCCTGCAACCGCGCTGTCCTGCCGATCATGGTTGCCCGCGTTTCGCCACAGATGGCACCGCCGGTCATCGCCAACGCCCAGATCCTCGACTACATCGAGCGCACGCCCGACGCGGCGATCAGCCTTGTCACCGCACTCTCGCTCACGCCTCCAGGTGGCCCGCTCCCACAACCACTCCCCGCCGGGCCACCGGTGCCGATGTCGTACATGAACACGTTTCGTGAGCGTGTCGACGAGCTGAGTCTCACCTTCCAACAGCAATCGCTGCTGCTCAGCGAACTCCGCGCCCATCTCAGCGACGACGACGACCGTGACAGCGCGACCGAGCTGATCCAGCGGCTCCGTCGCCGAGGCGATATCTCCGAGTCGATCGGCAAGGAGATCGACGCGTTGCTGTTGTCGTCACCGGCCGCAGCGACAGTGTTGAGCGCGCCGCCGGTGCCGCGATCCGCTCCCGCGACGCAGTCCACAGCGACGCAGGCACCCGCCGCCGTCCAGCCGGGCTGGTATGCCGATCCGTACCGACGATATGACCAGCGGTACTGGGACGGAACGACGTGGACCAACCACGTTTCACGAGGCGGGCAACAAGGCCTCGACGCGCCCGTTGCAGCCCAGCAACAGTCGATCGTCAGCGCCTCCGTGCAGGCGCTCACGCCAGCGACACCCCAGAGCAAATGGGATACCGGCACGTTCGTCACGCTGCTGATCGTCAGCCTCATCCCATGCATCGGCATCATCGGCATCATCGTCGGCGGCATCAATCTCAAGAAACCGGCCCGACGTGGTCAGGCGGTGGCATTGATGGCCGTCGGTATCGCGGTGACGGTGCTCATGCTCGCCAATGCCGAGTTCTACACGAGCAATGACACCGGGTTCTGAGTGCCGTGGACAGAGCCCGTCAACCGACCGTCACCGACGCCGGCGACCCGGCGCGAGGATCGATGTTCAACACCAGCAGGCCCATGCGCGCGGCCCGGGAAGCGAACTCATCGGTGCCGCTCGGCGGAATCTCACCCTGTGGAGGGCGGATGGCGAGCGCCACGATCGGCTGGCCGTCGGCGACCACCTCGGCCCGATCGAGCAGTTCGTCGTGGGCGGCCAGGTACCACTGGCCGCTCGAAACGGCGTCACCCTGCAGGAGGCTGCTGCCGTCGCGGTTAGAGCTGGCATGTTGCAGCACCGCGTTGAAGCTGCTCACCCAATCGGGACCGGCGTCGGCAACCGACTTGTTGAGGAACTCCTCGCGAGGGATGGGCAGCACGACGTGAATTGCGATGTCGCGGATTATGGCTTCCTCGAGCACGATCAGGTCGGCGCCCGAGGCGGCAGCCGACACGACGTCGGAGGGTCGCAACGTGTCGAGAACCTGACGGACCCGAGTCCGAACGGCGGGCACTTGACTCGAAGGAAAGCGCGCCGCCCCTCGGTTGGCCAGGTCGAGCCTGTTGCCTGCGTGAACCAACAACACATCGGCAGGGTACAGCCCCCATCTGACCGGAGCGACCAGCGATGACGAGCGAACGTGATATCGGCGTTGCATTGTCGGGCGGGGGCCACCGAGCAACGGTGTTCGGTCTCGGGGTGTTGCTGGCGTTGGTCGACCAGCGTTTGAACGGGCGAGTCGAGTCGATCAGCTCGGTGTCGGGTGGCTCGATTGCCAACGGGATCGTCATGGTCGGACCAGATTTCGGCACGATCACACCGCCGGACTTCGAACGACACATCTCGGTGGCACTGGCAACGATTGCGGACCGTGGCATCCTGCTCGGTGGCGCGCCGGCAACGCGTGGCTACATCCGCGTGCTGATCGCCACTGTCGCGGTGGTGTCGGCGGCGTGCCTGGCCGGCATCGTCGCCGTGATCGGCCACTGGTGGACTCTGGCAATTGTCGCAGGGGTCGTGACAGCTGCTGCCGGCTTCGTCGCGTGGCGCCTGTTCAGCCGCCGATCGTTGCACACCGAGCAGGCGATCGACGCCGAGCTGCTCGGCAACCAGTCGGTGCGGCTGGCCGACCTGCGAACGCCGCCGAGTTCTGTACACCACGTGTTGTGCAC
>JANOJI010000587.1:0-7494 GCA_031408175.1 Ilumatobacteraceae bacterium | reverse complement strand
CGCACCTACTATTCCGGCGCACGATGAGCGAGTGACGCGAAACGAGGCTGGCGATGAACGAGACCCCGGCGATACAGCCGCCCGACGAGCCATGCCCGAGTGGCTCGACGGCGGAGCCCGACCCGAACGAGGTCCTCGTTTCGATCAACGACACCCTCTATCCCGATGAAATCCTCGATCCGGCCAGCGACGTCCGCATTCCGCTCAGCGCCGCACTCGTGTCGATCCGCAGGGCCAACGACGTCAATCCACTGGTCGGGTTGTACGACCAGCAGACACCGTTCCGGCTGATCTCGCCGCTGCGCGAGGCGGCACTGACGCAGAACCCGTACAAGATCCTCGCCGCCGCAGCCGCTGCGTTCTTCAGTGCGCAGAACCCGACGACGGACTCATCACCGAAGGACGACGAGCGGCTCGGCAGGGCACTGGCCGATCTCGCGGTGACCGGCCGCGTGTCCTACACCCGACTCCAACGCCAGCCATTGATCGAAACATCGCTCGAAGAAGCGACCCGCGCCCGGCTGGCCAATTCGGGTGTGCACGCGACCCCAGTGGAGGTTGCCAACGCGGTCGGGCCAGCCCTCGACCGCGCCTTCGCCGTCGCCTGGGCACTGCGTGGCCCGGCGAACCAGCGCACCACGCTGCGCAAGGACCTCGGTTGGATCGCAGTGTCGAGCGACGACGACAAGCCGCATCGTCCCGTCAACGTTCCGGCGGCACCGTACGAGCAGTTCGAGATCCCCGTCACGGTGGCGGTGCCCGGGCCCCCACGTCGCAGCCTGACCGTGCAAACTCGCTTCCTCATCGCATCGGCAGAGGATCTCGCGCCAGCGTCGCTCCCTCCATCGTCACGCGACCTCCCGCCCGACCCTGTGCCGCACGTGCCATCCGGTCACCAGGTCATCTTGTTCCTGCATGGTCACAGCTCGGGGGCCGAGGAGGCAGTGCCCATCATCCCGGACATCCTCCGAGCCGGTCTGGCTCGAGGCAGGAAGTACTCGGTCATCTCCTTGGACCTGCCGAACAACGGCTATTCGCAGACATTCGACCACGAGGCGGTCGCCGATCGGAATGGCACTTCGTGGCCGAGTGACCCGTTGGACTCGCGACCGATCAGTGTGCCGATCCTCGACTACATCGAGAACTTCATCGTCTCCTTCGTCGACGCGCTCGATGCGATCACCCCGATCAAAGCTCGCTTCGCGGGTGTGATCGGCGGCAGCCTCGGGGGAAATCTGGGGCTGCGTCTCGGCCAGCGCGACATCTCGGCCAGCCAGTGGCTGAAGGCCGGAATCGTCTCGTGGAGCGCGGCGTCGGTGTGGAAGCCGATGGTGAACAGCTACTTCAACAGCATCGCACCCGGCATGTGCTGGAGCCGATCGGTCGATCCAGAGCTGGCCAATTCGCGGCGTGACTACTTCAACTCGGTGTTCAACAAGCCGGCGGTGTGGACCACGGGGAGCCGCACGCAGCCGCAGATGTGGTATCGGGATTCTTGGGAGCCGTGCAAGGCGCACCACATCCAGGGGTCGCAGATCTCACGACAGGAGATCTACGACGCAAACTTCCGCCAATGGCACTGGCGCGTGGCCGGCGAGCAACTGATCTTCAGCCACATCGATCACGTCGACCACGACAACACCAAGCCGTACCGATATGTGTTGAACAACAAGGTGCCCCAACTCCTGATTGCCGGTCGGATGGACAATTTCCCTGGCACCTTCATCTTCGATTACACCGGCCAGCTGGCGAAGTTGATGGTGAATACGCCCGGCCGCAGCATGTTCCTGGAAGACACCGGCCATTCGATGCACATCGAACGCCCGAAGTTCTTGGCCGGTCAGATCGCCGACTTCTTGTTCTTGGCGCTCGGTGGGCTGGCGTTCTGCGACGACCAGAAGAAGGTGATCAGCGCGTGGAGCCCACTCGCCTTGGGGATGCAGGGATTCGCGTTGGCGCAGAACACGCCCTGTCGCTTGTACGACCTGCAGGTGTTGAACCGCTTCGACCATCGGGTGCAGGTCACCGCGGTGCGCATCACGTCGCCAGCCGACGTCGTCGGTGCTCCGGTGTTCAGCGTGTTGTTCCAGCCTTCGTTCAGCATCGGCGCGGGTCAGACCGACTGGATCTCTGTCCAGTACAACGGCACCAAGAGCGGGCCGCTGACCGGCTTTGTCGAGGTCGAGTGCGACGACCCGAGCAACCCGACCACGAGAATCCCACTGGCAGCCACCGTGGTGGCGATCAATCAGCCGGAACTGTTCCTCACGCCGCCATCGATCGACCTCGGCACCAGAGCCGTCGGCTCGACGGTGTGGGAGGACCTCACCATCGAGAACGTCGGTAGCGGCGACTCGCGATTCGCGAACATCGAGCTCTCGCCGGCGGGCCCGTTCACAGTCCAGCCCAACTACCCGGCGCTGTCGCTGCCGGGTGGTGTGGCGGCCGGGAGCAGCGTGGTGATCCGGGTGTTGTACGAGCCGACGGCCGGCGGTGCAACCGCGGCGACGCTGACGATCGACGAGACCAGCGCGGATCCGCTCTACAAGCGAAGGTACGAGGTACTGCTCTCTGCTACGGCTGCCGCGCCGGCCATCTTCCTGGCGAGCGGGCCACGGCGGTGGGTACGTGGCTTGCCCGGTCAGCCCGACGTGCCGATGCGCGACATCGAACTGAAGGTGCTCGACTTCGGGGTCGCGCCGCCCGGTCAGCCCTCGACGGCGTCGTTCTGGATTCGCAACGTGGGAGATGCCCCGCTGACCGTGCAGGACGTGATCGAGAACATGCGCGGCAACTTCGCCGTCGTTGACCCCGCGATCTTTCCGAACGTCCTCCAGCCCGACGGCGAGATGGAGGTGTCCTGCCGTTTCCTGGCGCCGCCGGTCGCGGGAATGACCGTCGCCAGCACGTTGCGCGTGCGCAGCGACGATCCGCTGGTGCCAGGCGCCGTGCTCGGGGTCACCGGGCGGTCGGCAGGACCCCACTTGACCGAACCGATCGCGTTCGACCAGGGCGTCGTGGTGCTCGATCCAGCGGCCGTCGTGACGTTCACCTTCCGATCGGACGGGACCGACGCGGTGGCGGTGACGCAGGCCAAGTTCATCGACCTCAACCCTGGCTCCAACTTCTCGGTCAGCAGCGCGCCGCCGCTGCCCGCTCGCCTGGACCCTGCCAAGGAACTGACCTTGACAGTGACCTGCATCGCCGCTGTGCCTGGCACGTACGAGGCCGATCTGGTCGTGACCCACAGCGGCAACCCGTACTCGACCTCCCAGGTCAGGCTGCGCGCCCACGTCGAGTGAACCCCGGTTTGCAACGTCTCGAATCGTCACTGACGATTCGAGACTTACCAGAACCCCCCCGGTTTCGATAAGGGCCTCGTCAGCCGATTGAGGCGGACGTCAAACCACTCCATTGGATACTTGCGAACTGGGAGGAGCGAGCCAGGGCGGTCGATGCTGTCGTCTCCAAAATGGCGATCGTGCCGACCGACCGAGCAATCGCTCAGCGGGCGGGACTCCTACTCGGCAGTGCCGGTCTGAGATCGGACGCGGCAATCGACGCCTTCGTTGCCGCAACCGCAGCGTCACACCGCCCTGCCGTGATCATCACCGGTGACTCCGACGACCTCGGTCGACTGTGCGCCTCGCTACCGAACGTCCACGTCCAGCCCCTGGCTGATTGACAGCGATACGGGCCGCGAATGCGGCGCGCGCTCGAACGACTAGGGGATCCGATGTATCTACGCGGTCGCGCTCGGTGTCATTAGGACGAGCCGATCACACGTGATCTGCGTTCACGAAGGAGGCATTTTGCGATGTCAAAACCCAAGCAACACTCACCCGGGCATGGCGGCCATCACGGGCGCACGCCGTACGAGGATCCTGACTACGAGCGGCCACATGAGCATCCGCACGAACCGCCCGACAACTACCGCTATCCGGATCGGTCGATCTACGGCGCCTATGCATCCAAGGACCCGCCGCCGTATGTCCCCCACCCGTACGAGCGTTCCTGCTTCAAGCCGCGCAAGGAGGATTACAAGCCGCCGATCACCTGCGACGAGACCAACGACGACGGTCTGTGCCGCCGCAAGGATCATCGGGCGTTCACCGCCGACGAACAGAGCCGGTTCCTCAACGCCTACACCCAGATCAACGCGATGGGCGCGCTCGGACCGCTGGCAGACATTCACGCCAACGCCATCCACCAGATGCATGGAAACCCGCGCTTCTTGCCGTGGCACCGCATCTATCTGATCAAGATAGAACAGCTCCTCATGGCGGTGGACCCCACGGTGTGTCTCCCGTACTGGAAGTCGAGCGAGGAGCAGGCCTTCCCCTCCTGGCTGGCCGGATTCACCCCGACCGTGAACCTGTCGGGCGGGCCACACACGGTCACCCGCAACATCGGCGCCTTCACGACGCTGCCGACTGCGGCGGCCGTAGCTGCAGCGTTGGCGAATGCCACGTTCAATGGGTTCGGTGGAGCCGTCGAAGGTGTCCACAACTCAGGGCACGTGTGGGTCGGCGGATCGATGCTCGGCTTCACGACCGCCCCTGCTGACCCGGTGTTCTGGATGCACCACGCCGAGATCGACCGGATCTGGGCGGTATGGCAGGCCGCGAACCCCGGACAGCATCCGCCGCTGGCAGGCGCAGCGGCGGTCATGGACCCATGGCCCGAGACCGAAGCCGACACACGCGACACCACCGCTCTCGGATACGTCTACGTGTAGCCGTTGTCGCGCTGTCGCGGCGATCAGCAGGTCCACCACCCCGGTTTGCGGACGTATACCGACAATTCCGGCCCTGCGCCGCCTTCCATGTCAGCTCCTTGAACGACTGTCGTTCTGTGAGCTGACGCTGATCGCCGCACTCGTCGGCTTCGACGGTGTCCTGACGAGATACCAATCGGTCAGTCCCACGATCTGCTCGACGCGCATCGGATCGATACGGGTACTGATCGCCTTTCCGGAGGAGCACTGAGAGACAGTGGAGCGCTCGGACGGCGTGAGCGTGGTGACAGCAGCGGACATTTTTGCGTGACCGGTCGGATGCAAACGAGTGAACCGATTCATGTGTCGAGCAAGAACGCAAACACGCACGCCGGGACCGCCCAGGCACGACTCGTGTCGAGGTCCAGCACGTTACGGGTGCACAGCACACCGTCCCACTCAGACGCGTTGACGGTTGCCGCCTCGGAGTGCCAGCCACCGTCCTCACAGAACTTCGCTTCGACTGCCGCCCCGGCCAAGGCTTCGGCGACGAAGTCGATTTCCTTGCGGGCGGGTGTGCGCACATGGAAGAGGAAGTCGTCGCTGGCGGCGCCGGGGTTGGATGCGAGGATGCCGCGGCGCAAGGCCATACCGAGTTGCATCTCGGTCAGCACGGTCGGGTCGATGTCCGCTCGGGCGTCGCTTCGGAGGTGTGCGAGCCGGGCGATGAGCGGGTCGATGGCGTAGACCTTGTCCTGTGCTCTACCTCGTGCGAGCCACTTCCCGTCGGTGCGTTGCGGGCACCGCCACAACAGGTAGGCGTTTTCGAGGTAGTTCACATGGCGGGCGACGCCGGGTTCGGCCACACCGATGTCGTTGCCGATCTTCGACAGATTGGCCGGTGCGGCCATGGACAACCAGAGCCGCTCGAGCAGTGCCATCTCGGTGGTGACGCCGAGTCGACTGTTCCGGAACGCGTCGCCGGCGATGACGTTGAAAAGGTCTTCGACGAAGTCGGCGGGCACAGGTTCACCGTGGGCGGCGGCGGCGACGCTGCGAGGAAATCCGCCGTATGCCAGATACACGTCCCACAGCCGGACCAGTTGGTCGAGCCATGGCAGCAACGCGTTGTACGCAGCGCGTCCTGCTGCGCTGTGGATCTGTGCGGGAGAGATCGCTGGTGTGGCCGGGTGTGGGGCCAACCCAACGAGTGACACGAAGGTCCGAAACCCGATCGGGAGCAGAGTCCGATCGAGGTTCGTTGTGCTACCGCGTCGGCCGGCGAGTGTGCCTGCGGCGCTAGTCAGGGCCGCGGAGTTGGAACCCGTCAGAACAACGGTGGCGTCCCGGAACCCTGTGTCGTTGTCTCGCAGCCACTTGATCTGCTGGGCCCAGTCGCCTGTGACCGCAGAGATCTCGTCGAACAACCATGTTCGCTGTAGGCCGGGGGGCGATCGGCGGGAGGGCGGTGTTCTGCACGACTGTGCGGATGTCTTTGGCGGCCCATCCGTCCGCTGCGACGCGAACGACAGAGGTGGGCGCGATTCCAAACCCGATGAGATCCTCGATGCACTGTTTGACCGCAACCGTCTTGCCGACTCGCCGCGGCCCGCGCAGGATGTACAAGCTGCCTTGTGCGAGCCCAGCGAGGGGTATCGGCCGGTAGTCGAGCCCGGTATCCGCTGCGTCGCGCAGGTCGCGGTCGGTTGTTGCCCACTGGTGGTCCCGCCACCATGGGTTGAGCCGGGTCAATTCTTGTGCGAGGAGCCCTATCTTCGTTGCCACGATGAGGATTGTACCCCTTCTTCGCTGTTATGCGCTGACGATTGTATCCCTTTCTCCATGTGCCGCGTTGAAAAACGTAGCTCAGCGCAATCTGACGCAATCGCAACCTCGACATGTCGCTCCCAGAACCCATCACGGGTGATCGTCGCGGACACCGATTGGTCGGCGGTCAAGTGTTGCGAACAACCTCGACCGACTCCGAACTCACGCCATCGGGAAACAGAAGGCCCATCAAGCCGCCGGTCTGTCCGGAGTACGCCGATCGTGGCGTTGTGGCGTGTGGATCCGTCGCTTCACGCGTGAGCCGAATCGAAGCAACGTCTCAGCGGCTCGATGCATCGTTCACGGCGTCGCGGCGGGCGCGCTCTCCATCGCCAGGTCGTGAGTGACCATCTTGTGGACGAGATCGGGGAACGACACCTCACGCTCCCAGCCGAGTCGGCTGTGCGCTTTGGACGGATCCCCGACGAGCAGGTCGACCTCGGCCGGCCGCAGGAACTTCGCGTCCTGGCGCACAAAGCGCCCCCAGTCGTCGATGCCTGCGACCTCGAACGCCTTCTGGACGAACTCTCGCACGCGATGGGTCTCACCGGTTGCGACGACGTAGTCGTCGGGCTCGTCTTGCTGCAACATCAGCCACATGGCTTTGACGTAGTCACCCGCGTATCCCCAGTCCCGTTGTGGCTCCAGGTCGCCGAGCACCAACTCGGTCTGCAGGCCCAGCTTTATCCTGGCCACCGCGTGGGAGATTTTGCGGGTGACGAACTCGCGACCGCGGCGCTCACTCTCGTGGTTGAACAGAATGCCCGAGCAGGCGAACATTCCGTAGCTCTCGCGGTAGTTCACGGTGATGTGGTGCCCGTACGCCTTGGCACAGCCATATGGAGATCGCGGGTGGAACGGGGTCCATTCTGTCTGCGGTGTCTCGCGTACCTTGCCGAATATCTCCGATGAGCTCGCCTGATAGAAGCGAGTGGGATTGTTGTAGGCGC